>JBEIRS010000099.1:0-5742 GCA_040375795.1 Methylibium sp. | reverse complement strand
TTGAACAATGTTCGAACGCATGGATTGCAAAAGCATGATCGCGCTCCTTTTTATGTCAAAAAATATTCATATCACGGTGACACACTTCGATAATTAAACAGATTGACAGGTTCCCTGAAAGTGATGCAAAAAACCAAAAAAACCTGACAAACTGCTACTGAACCGCTGTGGCTTGACTGAACTGACCGACAAAACGGCGTTTAAATTTGAGTGTGACGCAAAACGCTGATGGTACCGAATAGCCCTTGCTAACTCAAGAGCTAAAAAGCATGATGCTGGCCAAAGTGCCTTGGTGCTCCCCCTGCAAAATTCAATCATGGTCTTATTTCTGTGTCAGATCAAGACAAGGCGGCCTGATCGACTGATGGATAAAACATAAAAAAGCAGGGCCATTTCATCGCAAATCATGCGAATGTGCCAATATCCATCATTTTCTCACGCAGGGATTGAAGAGCCTGACTTTGCATTTCATCCACGGGCGGCCAATCTCTATATCATCACTTTCAGGCCTGTAAAGCCTTGTCCTGATTGTGCTCCAACGGTCTTGTGTTTTGCGATATTTGTTGAACGAGTCTTGGTCTGATGCCAAGCTTCCCGCAAAGTGCTTTGGGGCATTGACCCCAATCGCATCCAGTCGCCACCAAGATTCACCATCAATTGAAAGGAACGATGATGCGTCACAAGCCACCCCTTTCTGTTGTTTCCTTCTCAAAACCGTGCACGCCCCTCACTGGGCCCTTGAGCGCCTTGGCAGTGGCTGTATTTCTGGCTGGATGTGGAGGTGGCAGCAGTGAACCTCTTGTCAGCTCCAGTCGATCCGAGGTTGATCTCAGGCTTGAAGAATCGCTGCCCCCCGAGGTGGCCAGCCTGCAGGTACAACCCCAGTTTCACATGGCCCCAGTGGTCTTGCCAGTCCCGGACAACATTGATGCCATTCATCCTGAAGCATCTTCTCATCAGGCCCCGCACACACAGGGGGTGACCCAGGCACTAGGTGGCATTTCGACCCAACGGTTAACCCTGGACCGCTTAGCCAAGGCCGGGCGCATGGGCACTTTGGGGATCCAAGCCAGCGCCATCAACGGCCTTGTCTCACCCATGGCCGGTGGAGCACCCGTCAGCGTATACACCCCCGCACAAATCAGAGCGGCCTACGCCATGCCAAGCCTTCCGCCCCTGGGTCAGACACCCACCCCTATCCAGGCTGCGCAAATGGGGGCTGGCCAAACCATTTATATCGTCAATGCAATGCACAACCCCAATGTGATTGCCGAGCTCAATGCATTTAATCAAAAATTTGGTCTGCCTCAGTGCTCAGTTCAACCCATTGCACCCACCACACCATTACCACTGCCACCTGCATCAATGAGCGCAGGTTGCGTCTTCTCGGTGGTTTACAGTACACCCAGCGGCGGCATGACCAGTACCGCCCCGGCCTATGATTCAGGCTGGGCCACAGAAATTGCCCTTGACGTTCAATGGGCCCATGCCACAGCCCCGATGGCCCGTATCATCTTGATCGAAGCCCCCAATGCCTCTCTTGGGAGCATGTCTTCGGCGATCAAATTGGCCAATGCCATGGGGCCAGGGATTGTCTCAATGAGCTTTGGCGCCGAAGAAGGAAGTTGGTCCAGTTTGCTTGAATCCTCTTTCAGTGGCTCGGGCATGAGCTATTTTGCTGCCACAGGTGACTGGGGCTCCCAGGTTATGTGGCCGTCCGTCTCGCCGCAGGTTGTGGCCGTGGGTGGTACCTCATTGACCTATACAGGCACAGGCCCCCGCAAAGAGACAGGCTGGTCCAGCACTGGCGGCGGTGTCAGCCTTTATACGCCGGCCCCCAGCTACCAAACCAGTTCAGTGCCCGGAATTGTCTCCTCAAATCGCCGCGCCGTGGCGGATGTCGGGTTCAATGCTGACCCCGCCACAGGGCAATATGTCGCCATTATTCCCCCGGGCAGTTCCAGCACCAGTTGGGTGAGTGTAGGGGGCACCAGTTTGTCTACACCTCAATGGGCAGGTTTGGCGGCCATCGCCAATGCTCAACGAGTTCAATCCAGTAAAGCCACTCTTGGCCTGCCTCACGGATTATTTTATGGCCAGATTGCCTCCGTACCAGGGACTTATGCGAGTGCATTCGCAGATATTCAAAGTGGCAGCAACGGCACTTGCCCGATCTGTTCAGCCAAAACAGGCTATGACGCCTTGACAGGTTTGGGCACGCCCAATGTATCTGGCCTTTTGACAGCCCTGAGTGGTGCTAATTTGGCCCCAGCTCCTGTAGTCAGCGGAGCCAGCGTGAATGCAACTGCCGGTGTCGCTCTTAGTGTCAAAGTTTCAGTGCTTGCATCCAATCCAGTGTCACTCTCGCTCACAGGTGCCCCCTCGGACATGAGCATCTCTTCGACGGGAATACTGAGTTGGCCAGCCCCCAAAGTAGGTAGCTATGCCGTCACCGTGATCGCCAAGGACAGCGTCACCGGCCTTTCTGGTCAAGGCACCTTGAATGTGCTTGTCAAAGCTCCTGCGATACCAGCCCCCTCGGTCAGTTCAGGGTCTGTCCGTGCTCCAGAAGGCAAGGCCCTGAGTTTCACTGCCACCGCCAAAGCCACCAACCCTGTCACATGGGGTTTGTCTAATGCCCCATCAGGAATGATCATGGGTAGCACAGGTATCGTGAACTGGCCCAACCCTGTGGCGGGAAGCTACACCGTCACAGTGACGGCAAAAGACAAGGTCACCGGCCTGACAGGTCAGGGTGTATACACCCTCAACATCATCAAAAATCCTACCCCACCGACCATCACAAGCACGGCGATCACGGGTAAAGTTGGTATTCCATTGAGTGGTTCTTTCAAGGTGTCTGACCCCAATGGTTTATCAATGAGTGTGCGTATTTTTGGGGTTCCCAGCGGGATGACTTTTTCTGCCAGTGGCCAAACTATTTCACTGAACTGGCCCAAACCCGTGGCCGGTACTTTCAACCTGGGAATTTTGCTTACCAACAGTGCTGGGGCCAGTTCTGAAGCCAAGCTTCCTATCACGATTTCTCCGCTTTGACGTCGTGGCATGTCAACACACACGCTTCGATCATCAAGTTGGATCTGATGGATGAGAGACTCAAACCATGCCAATGAATGGCAATCAATTGACTATTTTTTCGGGTCTTCGGGGGGTAAAATGGTCAACAGGTTTTTCCCTTTGGCATAGGTTTCTGCCAGCTCGGCTTCAGGGTTTGAGTCTGCCACCACGGCCCCTCCCAATTGAAGCATCACGCGCTTGCCAGCCACAACCGCTGTTCGAATAACCACCGAAAGGTCTAAATCACCCGACATATCAAAGTAGCCGATGGCCCCAGCATAGGGGCCGCGTCGAACAGGCTCAAGTTCTTCAATAATTTCCATGGCACGAACCTTGGGGGCACCAGTCATTGAGCCCGGAGGCCAGCACGCTTTGAGGAGGTCCACTGACGACATCTCTTTGGAGAGTTGGGCTTTAATGGTCGATACCATCTGCCAAACGCTGGGGTGGGCTTCAATTCTAAAAAGTGCCTCAGCTTGCACACTGCCAACCTGAGCCACCCGGCCCAGATCATTGCGCATCAAATCCACAATCATCAGGTTTTCTGCCCGGTCTTTCTCGCTTTGAACAAGCTCCAGGCGCTGCGCATCATCGCTCAGAGGGTCCAGGCCCCGGGGGCGGGTTCCCTTGATGGGATGGGCCCACACGGTATGGCCTGTGCGTTTTAAAAATCGCTCCGGAGACACACTGGCCAAACTAAATTCATTGGCCTCAAGATAAGCTGAAAAAGGCGCTGGATTGACGCTGCACATGGCCTGATAAAGCGCAAAGGCATCCCCAGAAAAGCATCCTTCCAGCCGATGAGAGAGGTTGGCTTGAAAAATGTCTCCGGCTGCAATATAAGCGCGTAATTTTTCCACCTGCTGAAGGTACACATTTTCGGCGGTGCGTGAGTTCAGGGGGCCTGCCTTAAAGCCAGATACTTTCTCAGAATGGGCTTGCTGGGCTTGCGCCAAGGTGTGAGACCAAAGGGCCATACGATCTTTGGAAGTGGCCCAAGGCATTGCTTGTGTACAAAAATACCATTGTTGGGCCACATGATCAAAAGCCAATAGATGATCAACCAGATGAAGCCGCAAATCAGGTAACAAAGGGTCTTTGTCAGCCAATTCTGGTAGCCGTTCAATTTGCCTGACCAAATCATAGCCCAAATACCCCACCAATCCGGATGCAAATTGAAGCCCGCCTGGCCGTAGCTGCTGCTTTTTGCCAAACATGGTCAAACAGGACAAAATGTCTGAAATTCCATCAAAGGGTTTGCGCCAGGTCATCAAAGGGCCTTTGAGGGCTTCTTCATCATGGCCAGTGAGCACGGTCAGACTTGCACGCGTTTCGAGTGTGGCCAAAGCAGGTCCGGTGACATAAGACCATCCTGATAACTCAGGCATGAGCTTGCTGCTTTCGAGGAGGGCGATCAAGGAGCGCGGCCCGAGCCTCGAAAAAACCTGTTGTGGCGTGGCCTTAATTTGTACGGGTACGATGGTGCTCATTCTTATCGACTGTAACCCTGAACCACATGAGTATAGATCGTCAACTCTTTCCCTCCGACCCTGCATGCGCTGGACTGCGCCGACTGTTGCTTGCCCATGATGGCTCAACCACCCGTTTATGCGAAGCCGTGGCTTTGCAGCCAATCAGGGTGCTTCTTCATGAGCAAAAACGAATTACCAAAGCCCCAGAAGACATTCTCAAACACCTTGGTGGCAGCCATTGGCTGAGCCGAGTCAGCAGTTTGTACACATCAGAAGGAAAGGTGATGATGGACAACTTGTCTTTCACCCGCCTTGATAAAGTGCCAAATTGGTTTTTGCGCAAACTTGATGAAGGGCAAGTACCAATTGGGCTGATGCTGCAACAAATTTTCGTGCGCAGAAAACCCATTGAAACCTCCCAAACATTGCAAAACCTGCTCTGGAGCCAAGTGGGCCTGCCTGACCCCGATACAAGCCGAGGATACCTCATTGTGACTCCTGAAGGCCCATTGATGTTAATTTTTGAAGTATTCCGAGAGGCCATCTGCGGGTAAACATCTTTCAGGAATCATTCTCTTGATAAAACCATACCAAACGCCGTGGTGCCGCAAAGCCCCAATGGCATGCAGCATCACGGATGCTTATCTTGTGAGTGTCATCACTGTTCAGCTATTTTTTCAAAACCCCTTGATCCCCCTGCCCTGCAAGCATCTCTCCACGGGAAGGAGATGGGGATGAATCGGCCGCTTTGACAGCCCCCAGCAAAGTAACGCGGGCGAATTTTCTTTTACCAACCTGAATCACATAAACCCCCTCTTTCAATTGCAAACCACGATCACTCACCACGCTGCCATCAATTCGAACCCCTCCACCTTCAATCAAGCGCATGGCCTGGGAACTTGAGGGCACCAGATTGGCCTGCTTTAACATATTGGCAATCGCAAGAGGTGCTCCTGACAATTGAACATCCATGATCTCATCTGGAACCCCGCCACGGGATCGGTGGTTGAAATCCGATTCAGCTGCTTCCGCCGCGGCCACGCTGTGAAATCGGGTGGTGATTTCTTTCGCCAAAAGAACCTTCACCTCGCGAGGGTTGCGCCCTGCATCCACCTGCGCTTTCATTTGCTGCAATTCTGACTCAGATCTAAAACTCAAAAGCGTAAAATACCGCCACATCAAATCATCACTG
>JBEIRS010000022.1:0-10578 GCA_040375795.1 Methylibium sp. | reverse complement strand
CTTCTCACCTTGAAATCGTTAATCCGGTGGTTGAGGGCTCGGTCAAGGCCCGCCTTGACCGGCGTGGTGATAAAACAGGTGGCTCAGTGCTGCCGATTTTGGTTCATGGTGATGCTGCCTTTGCTGGCCAGGGCGTGGTCATGGAAACCCTGGCCCTGGCCCAGACTCGCGGCTACTTCACCGGTGGTACCGTGCATTTGGTCATCAATAATCAAATCGGCTTTACCACAAGCGACCCACGCGACACCCGTTCCACGCTGTACTGTTCCGATGTGGTCAAGATGATCGAAGCCCCGGTGCTGCACGTGAACGGTGATGACCCCGAAGCCGTGATTTACGCCACTCAATTAGCGCTCGAATATCGCCAAGAATTCAAAAAAGATGTGGTCGTTGACCTTGTCTGCTTTCGCAAATTGGGTCACAACGAGCAAGACACCCCCGCCCTGACCCAGCCCCTGATGTACAAAAAAATTGCTCAGCACCCAGGCACCCGTAAACTCTATGCAGACAAGCTTGTGGCACAAAACGTGCTCAAGCCCGAAGATCCTGATGCCATGGTGGCTGAGTATCGTTCGGCCATGGACGCTGGCAAGCATGCCACGGATCCCGTGCTCACGAATTTCAAAAGCAAGTATGCCGTTGACTGGTCTCCCTTTCTGGGCAAAAAGTGGACAGATGCGGCGGATACTGCCTTGCCTTTGGCCGAAATCAAGCGTCTGGCCGAACGCATCACGACCATCCCAGCCAACTTCAAACCCCATCCCTTGGCTGCTAAGGTCATCGCAGATCGAGCCGCCATGGGTCGCGGCGAGATCAATCTCGACTGGGGCATGGGTGAGCACCTTGCCTTTGCTTCTCTGGTGGCCAGCGGCTACGCCGTACGCTTGTCTGGCGAAGATTGTGGACGCGGCACTTTCACTCACCGTCATGCTGTTTTGCATGATCAAGCTCGCGAGCGTTGGGATGAAGGCATCTACACACCGTTACAGCATGTAGCAGAAAACCAGGCTCCCTTCCTTGTCATTGATTCGCTTTTGTCAGAAGAAGCGGTCTTGGGCTTTGAGTACGGCTATGCTGCGGCTGAACCCAACTCTTTGGTGATCTGGGAAGCCCAGTTTGGTGACTTCGCCAACGGAGCCCAGGTCGTGATTGACCAATTCATTGCTTCAGGTGAAGTCAAATGGGGCCGCGCCAATGGCCTGACCTTGATGTTGCCCCATGGCTATGAGGGCCAAGGCCCCGAGCACAGCTCGGCACGCCTTGAGCGTTTCATGCAATTGGCTGCCGATAACAATATGCAAATTGTGCAGCCCACCACGGCCAGCCAGATCTTCCATGTGTTGCGTCGTCAAATGGTTCGCATGTTCCGCAAACCGCTGGTGTTATTGACTCCCAAATCCTTGTTACGTGCCAAAGATGCCACCTCACCACTGTCTGAATTCACCAAGGGTGAGTTCAAAACGGTGATCAGTGAAACCAGCTCTGACATCACGGCCAGCAAGGTCAAGCGGGTCGTGATTTGCTCTGGCAAGGTTTATTACGATCTGATGCGCACCCGTGCCGAAAAGAAAGCCCTGGATGTGGCCATCCTCCGTGTCGAGCAGCTTTATCCCTTCCCTCATAAGGCTTTCGCAGCAGAAATCAAAAAATTCTCAAATGCCACTGAGCTGATCTGGTGTCAAGATGAGCCTCAAAACCAAGGCGCCTGGTTCTTCGTTCAGCATTACATTCACGAAAACATGCTGGCAGGACAAAAGCTCGGTTATGCCGGCCGTCCGGCTTCCGCGTCACCGGCGGTGGGTTACTCCCATTTGCACCAAGAGCAGCAAAAATCTTTGCTTGAGCAGGCCTTTGCCAAGATCAAAGGTTTTGTTTTAACCAAATAAAGCCGATGACCCAAGCTGACCGCTTTCGGGCGGTCGGTTGATTTTGCCAAGCTTTTGTGCATTCCACTTTGACCTTGATGGCGGCTTGATGCCGTCTCTGAACAGAAAGAAATTTTCAAATGGCTATCGTTGATGTGAAAGTTCCCCAGTTGTCTGAATCTGTGGCTGAAGCCACTCTTTTGACATGGAAAAAAAAGGCTGGTGAAGCTGTGGCTGTCGATGAAATTCTCATCGAAATTGAAACCGATAAAGTGGTGCTGGAAGTTCCCGCCCCGTCGGCAGGTGTGTTGGCACAAATTATCAAGGGCGACGGTGAAGCTTGTGCAAGCGATGAAATCATCGCCAAAATTGACACCGCAGCCACCGCGGGTGCCGCTTTGACAGCCCCTGCTCCAGCCACGCAAACCTCCGTGGCGACAGCCTCTCTGGCCACCCATCCTTCGACTGCCACCAGCAAGGCTGGTGTGGCCATGCCCGCAGCAGCCAAATTGATGGCTGACAACCATTTGCCTGCCGGTTCGGTGCCCGGTACTGGAAAAGATGGGCGCGTGACCAAAGGCGATGTACTCGGCGCCATCGCTGCAGGAACCCAAACCTCGCCCTCTCCTCTGGCAGCACCGGCTCCTAAAGCCGCCTTGCCAGCGGTGGCTGCACCGATCAGTCTCAACCTAGGGGAGCGCCCCGAGCAGCGTGTGCCCATGAGTCGGCTGCGTGCACGTGTGGCCGAACGTTTGCTTCAGTCACAAGCCACGAATGCCATTTTGACAACTTTCAATGAGGTCAACATGGCGCCACTCATGGAAATGCGCAAGCGCTTCCAAGAAAAGTTTGAAAAAGAGCACGGCGTGAAGCTCGGCTTCATGAGCTTCTTCGTCAAGGCGGCAGTGGCTGCCCTGAAAAAGTTCCCGATCTTGAATGCTTCAGTGGATGGCAATGACATTGTTTACCATGGCTACTTTGACATTGGAATTGCTGTCGGCTCTCCGCGTGGCTTGGTGGTGCCCATTGTCCGTAATGCCGATCAAATGAGCTTTGCTGACATCGAAAAGAAAATCGCCGAGTTTGGCCAAAAAGCCAAAGACGGTAAACTATCACTGGAAGAACTCAGCGGGGGGACCTTCTCGATCTCGAATGGCGGTGTGTTTGGCTCGATGCTATCGACCCCAATCATCAACCCTCCTCAATCGGCTATTTTGGGTGTGCATGCCACCAAGGAGCGCCCCGTGGTTGAAAATGGTCAAATCGTGATTCGACCCATCAATTATCTTGCTATGTCCTATGACCACCGCATCATTGATGGTCGTGAGGCGGTACTGGGCCTTGTCACCATGAAAGAAGCCTTGGAAGATCCATCCCGCCTGCTGTTTGACCTTTGATCTGAATTTCCCTTCAAACCAAACAACCGACCCCTCGCAATGCTGGGCTTGAGCCCGCTCTGAGCGGTCGGTTTTTTCATCCTTTAGACATCTTCACATATTCACATACCATGAGCACACAATTCGACGTCATCGTGATTGGTGGGGGCCCCGGCGGTTATATTGCGGCCATTCGTGCCGCCCAGTTGGGTCTAAATACCGCTTGTATTGATGACTGGGCCAATGACCAAGGGGGGCCTGCACCCGGGGGCACTTGTACCAATGTGGGTTGTATCCCTTCTAAAGCTTTGTTGCAATCGAGTGAGTATTTTGAGCATGCCAACCATCATTTTGCTGATCACGGCATTGCTTTGAAAGCCCTGAGTATGGATGTGGCAAAAATGCTGGGCCGAAAACATTCCATCATCAAACAAAACAACGATGGTATTTTGTACCTGTTCAAAAAGAACAAGGTTCGCTTTTTTCATGGTCGTGCATCCTTCGTCAAAGCCCTGGATGGCGCTTATGAAATCGAGGTGGCAGAGCCTTCCCATGTCAGCCTCATTGGTCGCCACATTATTGTTGCCACTGGTTCTAGCCCCCGTCCTTTGCCCGGCACCCCTTTTGATGAACATTTCATTCTTTCCAATACGGGGGCCTTGCGCATCGAGTCTGCCCCAAAAAAGCTGGGCGTGATCGGGGCCGGTGTCATTGGCCTTGAAATGGGGTCGGTATGGCGGCGTCTCGGTTCGGAGGTCACCGTGCTGGAGGGCTTGCCGAACTTTCTGGGGGCCGTGGATGAAACCATTGCCAAAGAAGCCTACAAAGCGTTTGTCAAACAAGGTTTGAAAATTGATTTGGGCATCAAAATCAATGAAGTCAAGACCGGTAAAAAGGGGGTCACCATCGAGTATCTCAACGCCAAGGGTGAAAACCAGAGCCTGGCCGTAGACAAGCTGATTGTTTCAATTGGTCGTGTGCCGAACACTGCTGGCTTGAACCCTGATGCCGTCGGGCTGCAGCGTGATGAGCGTGGCGCCATCGTGGTCGATGACGATTGCAAAACCAATCTGCCTAATGTCTGGGCGGTGGGGGATGTCGTGCGCGGCCCCATGCTGGCTCATAAGGCCGAAGAAGAAGGTGTGGCTGTGGCAGAGCGTATTGCCGGGCAACATGGGCATGTCAATTTCAATACCATTCCTTGGGTCATTTATACCTCTCCTGAAATTGCTTGGGTCGGGCAAACCGAGCAACAGCTCAAGGCCTCAGGCCGCGCCTATAAAGCAGGGAGCTTTCCCTTTTTGGCCAATGGTCGGGCCCGCGCTCTGGGTGATACCACCGGCATGGTCAAGTTTCTTGCGGATGCTGTTACTGATGAAATTCTCGGTGTGCACATGGTGGGCCCCATGGCCTCTGAACTGATTGCCGAGGCTGTGGTGGCGATGGAATTCAAGGCTTCTGCCGAAGACATTGCACGCATCTGCCATGCCCATCCCAGCCTCAGTGAAGCCACCAAAGAAGCGGCTTTGGCGGTTGCTCAACGGGCCTTGAATTTTTAAGATTAAATTTAGATTGAATTGACCCAGGGCTGGCTGACATGAGGGCTTGGGCTTTCATGTCAGGCTCATTTGCTTCGCCTGGGCAAGACGGGTGCCGGCCCTTGGTGCCTGACCTTGCTTTGGGTGCTAGTTGTGCGTGGTGGCAAGCCGGTGTGTTGGGTCAATAGGCTGCCCCGGGCTGGCTTGGAGGGTGAAGAATTTTTGCGCCGTGCAGCCTGGTAACTGCCATCAACGGCAGGTTGGTAGCTTGGAATCAAGTGCTGTTTTCCATTGCCAATCAGGTCTGCCCGGCCCATGGTTTTGAGGGCTTCTCGTAAGAGGGGCCAATGGTTGGGATCATGATAGCGAAGAAAAGCCTTGTGCAGGCGGCGCCGCTTTTCACCGCGCACAATATCTACTGGCTCGCTGTTGCGAGTGACTTTGCGCAGCGGGTTCTTCCCTGAATGGTACATGGCGGTGGCTGTGGCCATGGGGCTCGGGTAAAAGGTTTGAACCTGGTCCGCCTTGAAACCATGGCGTTTGAGCCAGATCGCCAAATTCATCATGTCTTCATCCCGGGTGCCTGGGTGGGCCGCAATAAAATAAGGAATGAGGTATTGCTTTTGCCGGCCTCGGCGCTAAATTGATCAAACAATTGTTTGAATCGGTCATAGCTTCCAATGCCCGGCTTCATCATCATGGACAACGCCCTTGTTCTGTGTGTTCGGGTGCAATTTTCAAATACCCCCCCACATGGTGCATCACCAGTTCTTTGATGTACTCGGGTGAGCGAACCGCCAAGTCATACCTAAGCCCTGAGCCAATCAGGATTTTTTTGATCCCGCGCAAGGCGCGAGCGCGGCGATACATGTCAATCAAAGGGCCGTGATTGGTGTTGAGGTTGGGGCAAATGCCCGGAAACACACAACTCGGTTTGCGGCAAGCGGCTTCAATTTCAGGGCTTTTACAGCCAATTCGGTACATATTGGCGGTCGGTCCGCCAAGGTCTGAAATAACACCGGTAAAGCCTTTGACAGAATCTCGAATGGTTTCGATTTCTCGAATCACAGAATCTTCGCTGCGGCTTTGGATGATGCGTCCTTCATGTTCGGTGATAGAACAAAAGGTACAGCCACCAAAACACCCGCGCATGATGTTCACACTAAATCGAATCATTTCCCAGGCTGGGATTTTGGTCGGGCCGTCAAAGCCCCCCTGCTCATCCGCATAGCGAGGATGCGGCGAACGGGCATAGGGAAGGTCAAAGACGTGATCCATCTCGGGAGTTGACAGGGGGATGGGCGGCGGATTAATCCAGACATCTCTCGCGGTGTGGCCTTCGCCGTGGCGCTGGACCAGTGCCCTGGCATTGCCTGGATTGGTTTCAAGGTGCAGCACCCGGTTGGCATGCGCGTAAAGGATGGAGTCACTTTTGACCTGCTCATAAGCTGGCAGGCGAATCACGGTGCGCTCGCGCGGGGGCATTTGAACCTTGCCATGCACAGGCGCCTGTGGCACAGGCTGGGCCTTGAGAGGCGGAAAAAATTGAATCGGCTGAAGCGCAGTCTCAGTATTTGCAGAGCCTTTTGGAGTATGGTCTTCTTTTGCGCAACGGCTGCCTTGTTCTTGAGCTTGTTCAGCGGTGGTTTGATAGGGGTTGATGTAGGCGTCAATTCGGCCTGGCCGATCAACCTCAGTTGAGTCGATTTCAAACCACCCTTGTGCATTGGGGTCATCTGAGCGGCGCACAAAAGCCGTACCCCGGATGTCAGTGATGCGCCCGATGGGTTCACGGCCTGCCAGTCGATGCGCTACTTCGATGATGGCGCGCTCCGCATTGCCATATAAAAGCAAATCACATTTGGCATCAACCACGATCGAACGACGCACCTTGTCTTGCCAGTAGTCATAGTGGGCAATGCGCCGCAAAGAACCCTCAATACCTCCCATCACGATGGGCACGTCGGGATAAGCCTCACGACAGCGTTGCGAGTAGACAATCGCGGCGCGATCTGGCCGTTGGCCACCCTCCCCACCGGGTGTGTAGGCATCATCACTGCGGAGTTTTCGATCGGCCGTATAACGGTTGATCATGGAGTCCATGTTGCCTGAAGTCACTCCAAAAAACAGCTTTGGTGGCCCGAGAACTTTGAAAGGATCGGCGCTATGCCAGTCAGGCTGAGCAATGATGCCCACCCGAAAACCCTGGGCCTCAAGGGTTCGGCCAATCACGGCCATCCCGAAGCTGGGGTGATCCACATAGGCGTCTCCCGTCACGATGATAATGTCGCAGGCATCCCAGCCGAGCTGATCCATTTCGGCGCGGCTCATGGGTAAAAATGGGGCAGGGCCAAGACGCTTTGCCCAATAAGGCTTATAGCCTGTCAAGGCCTTGGCGCGTGGCATAGTGATTACAGGAAATGAACTCACAGAAAACAATCTGAATATAAAAAAATTTGACCGGACTGTGCAGCCCGGGGCACAAGAGGAAGTGATTGTCGCTGGTTCAGCGCAAAATCACCAGCAGGAAAAATCACCGCCCTGCCGACAACACTGCCGCAGCATCTAGATGCTGCTACTTTGCGCAACATGAGGCTTGATTTGTCATTTTGCACATGATGGCGTGATTCAGGCCATGATCATCGCAGAGGTCAGCCTAAAAAACTTTTCCTGTGCTGCTTCATGGCATTGGATTGTGCAAAAGCTTCTCAATACAACGTTCCTCCAATCATTTTTATTTTTTTGATGATTGAAAAAACAGACCAGACCCGCCAAAAAAAGACAAGCCCAAGCAACACAAGAAATGAAAAAGACCATCGAGTATTGAAAAAATACAGTATCGAAAAGGTCAAAGATATAAAGAAAAATACACTTTCACTCAGCCAGCCACGGTTGGCCGCGCGGCGTTCTGCCAGTAAATCAAGCAGCAAACGAATGTCACCCATATTGACTTCAGGGCGTGATACCATTTTTCGAAGGTCTTGCCAGGCCTGATCAGCACGGCCCACGCGACGCACCCGTACCAGCAAAGAAAAATAGGCCTCCAGGGCGCTTCGTAAATCAAGTTCATTCAATGACATCAAAAAACTTTTCTTGGCGGCTTGGCGGATGTTGCTTACCACGGTGCGGTATTCATTTCTGAGGGTATCAATTTCTTCTGCTTGGCTTCGGATCAAGTCTTGATTCATTTGGGACTGTCTCTGCACGGCGTTTTCAATCTCTGGCCATAAAGATTCGAGCACCAAGAGCTCGGGGCCATCCAAATGGTCAATGTCGATCTCTGCCAACCCAGGGTAGGAAAGCATCCATCTTGCCTGCTGGATGATGAGGCGTTGCCGCAAGTTTTTGAGCCACTGCGGGTCATAGACCAAGGCCAGCAAATGGGCGTGTTTCTGGCCGACAGGAGGTTCATGGGCGGCATGATTGCCATACATCAATTCATCCATGTTGACAGGCATGTCAGGAGTGCGGTGGGCGTGAATTTTTTGTTGAATCAGCGTATGGTAGCTTTGCCAAGCTACAACAAATTTTCCACATGCAGCTTGCCATTTTTCGCGCAAGCTCGCACAGCCTGAGTTGCCTGCGTGGGCGTATACCTCTAAAACACCTTGACGGCTGATTTCATCAAGCCAGGTGATCGCCCCAGAATGACCTTGCAAAGCTTGCTTGGCTTGCTCCAGTACGGCGCGTAATTCAAGTGAAATACCCCTCCAAATAGGTGGAATCCCGGGGGCCAAATATACAATCAATTCAAGCAGGCGCAAATCGGGTGTTTTTTGAGGATTTTCTCTTTGCTCAAGCAGCAGGCGAACCACATTTTGATCTTTCTGCACATCCCGAAACCAGATCAACAATTGGCCATGAATGATGTCGGCCACACCCGCCCGCCAATGCTGTGTCAAAGCTACTGCAAGCTGTTCCACACTGTAACAGCGGGCCGTATCAAGATGGTAGGGCTGACTGAAGGTGGGTGATCGCCCAGAGTCAATGGGCAGCATCAAACTAGAATCATGCGCCAGCCAGCGAGTGATTTCATGATGGCCCCAACGCTGGGAGGGGTCACGCAATAACAACCCTTGCAAAAGCTGACGAAAAGACGAATCTCCCACGCCACTCAAGTCCAGATTGCGGGTAGTCAAATGGTGCAAAACGACGGCTTCAGACAGACCTTCAAAAGGGTGCTTCCCAAGTGCAGATTCAAGGAGCACCATGCCCAAAGCCCAGAAATCAGCTTTGGTATCAATCACGCCTGAAAGGCTTTCTGGTGCAGCGTAGCGCAAGGTACGTGCCACACTGGTGAAACGCTGGGTGGTATCAAGGATGGAGGCAGAGCCAAAATCAGTGAGTAATAGATGAAGAGGATGACGACTGCGCAGCAAGATATTTTCTGGTTTTAAATCTCGGTGCAGCAGGCCTGCTGCATGCACATTTTCCAGGGCCCGACTGATTTGCTCAGTCAGGCTGCGCAAAGTGGACAAGGTTTGTGCACCCGACAGGGCCTCACGCAAGGAACCCCACTCGCAATACTCCATTAATTCATAAGCATGGCCATCGGAAATGCCATGGGCCAATACCTCGACCCGATGGTGTGGATCAATTTGCCGGATACGCTGTTGCACCTCTGCCTGGGGCAAAATGCCATGCCGGTAAATTTTGGCAACCCGTCGTGGTCCACCAGCAGCCGCTTGCACCAAGAGCAACTCCGCTTCGCCACCACGGGTTGGCAAGGGGCAAATGATTTGATAATCAGCCCTCAGTGCTCGGGGCAAGCTGAGCAGGCTGGGCAAATTCAGTGTTTCAGGAGGGTGCAAGCCCGATGTCTGAGCTTCTTGTGCCAAGTTTGGCATCAAGGGGCGGTTGCAGTAGAGGCAGTGGATGCTGCTAGGCGGGTTGGCCTGCGCGCAGTCAGCAAAGGGACACAGTTTTTCTGTGGAGTTTTCCTCTTTGGCGGCGAGCTCAGTGGCCGAATCGCTTTTGGCAAAGCTGGGGGCTTCTGGCGCGGCGGCTTGGTTTGGGGTGATTGTGGGACAAGCACTCCCACTGGCAAGGGTCAAATCAACACGGGTCAGGAGGGCGCCGCATGGGCAGCGCAGGATGTCGGCAGGGGTTTCAGTGGCACAAGTCGGGCAGCGTCGGACGTAACCGCCTGCCATACATCATCTCCACGAAGCTTGGCTGAAAGCCACGCCACGTTCTGCACAGGCATTTTCAAGGGCTTCCAGATCACCACGTGCCGGAATGCCCACGTACCAAACCTTTCCGTCTTGGATCATGGTTTGAATTCGTTTGTTGCGGCTGTCGGCGGGCGCCTCAACAAATTCGGCGTAGCGCGCTTGGCCGCGAGCTGATAGCAAGACCAGCGGCTGATTGGCTGAACCACGCCAAAGGTGAGTGAAAGCCTGGGCCTCGATGAAAGGTTCGGGAATCAGGGCATCGAGCTTGGCCAACATACTGGGATACTTGGCCTGTAGCGTCTTCAGTGGGTAACCGCTGTAGCATAAAATATCAAAAGAAAGCCCTGCTTGATGACGCCAATGGTGCAGGGCATCGAGGAAATGGTTCAGCGCGCGTGCTTGATCAAAGGGTTCACCGCCAGAAATGGTCACGCCATCAAAACCCTCGGTCGCCATGCTTTGACACCAAGCCAGCAATTGCGCCACCGTCAGGGGGGGGTGCGGCTGCGTGGGCCAAGTGTCTCGTGACAGGCAACCTTTGCATGCTATCCGACAGCCCTGCAGCCAAATACCGATGCGCCGCCCCGGGCCGAGCACCGTGACAGGGTAATGCGCTTTATTGAGG
>JBEIRS010000141.1:0-4364 GCA_040375795.1 Methylibium sp. | reverse complement strand
CCCCCCCGCGCCCCCAGCGGGCGCCCCACCAATCAGGGTCACGGCTGGAGTATAAGAAAGTTTCATGGCGAGAGCATCAAGGGTTAAGGTTTGATGTCTTGCATCCATTGCCGACGCTGCGCTTCTAGGCTGCGTAAACGAGAATCAATCACTGAAAGCTCAATGAAATCCGCAGAGTCCGCCCGTGGCAAGCGTTGGGCAACCCGCAATCGATCCACAGCACCATCCCAGTCACCCAAGGCGTAACGAACCTCAGCATTGGCCCTGACTGAGCGCAAGCCTTGGCCCAGTGCCTCGTGCAGTTCAGCCACGGCGGCCCAGGCTCCGGCATCGGTACTTGAAGTGGCCAGCCAGCTTTGAAGCTGCTCTAGGGCTGTGGTAGACAAAGACTTTGATCGAGAGTCTTGGGTGGTTTTCAATAAACCAGCAGCCACATGTGCATTGAGGAGCATGACTGGCCGGTTGGTGTCTTGGCCTAGGGGCTGGAGAGCGGATGCTGCCGCCAGCCAATCACCGCGATGAGCCAATGTTTCAGCTTTGAGCATCACCAACCAACGCTCAGAGCGTGGCTCTTGCCGGCCCTCCGTACGCCAAACCAGGGCCGCACGAGCCCAGGCAGCGTCTGCTTGGGGCCATTCTTTGAGCAAGCTAGAAGCCAGTGCCGCACGGTAACTGCTGGCCAGACGATGCAGACCTTCTTTGGAAGACACATCTTTGTCAAGCGCCTGCCAGCGACGTAAAGCCTCGACACTTGTATCCATCAATACTCGTGCGCGGGCTTGAGCGAATACATGCTCAAGGCTCGTGTATCCAGCGGCAGAACCAGGAGCGGTGCCGAGCCGTGCGCGCGCTTCACCAATGCGGGCTGCAGTCAAGGGATGGGTTCGCAGGTAAGGAAAATCACCTGAATCATGAAAGCGCGATGCACGCTCTAATTTTTCAAACATACTGATCATGCCTTGGGGAGCAAAGCCTGCTGCAGTCAGCAAAGACCAAGCGATTCGATCGGCTTCACGCTCCATGTCACGAGAAAAGTTCAAGCTGCCCTGGAGGGTTGAGGCCTGCCCGCCGAGAATCAAGGCTTGACCGATCCCAGGGCCATGATGGGTGCTGTCGCGACTCATGGCCACTGCACCGAGAATCATGGCTACCAAACCCAGCATCGATTGTTGTTTGCTGTTGTCAATGCTGCGGGCAATGTGGCGCTGAGTCATGTGGCTCAATTCATGGGCCAAGACCGAAGCCAATTCCTCGCGCGAGTCGGTGGCTGCGATCAAACCAAGATGCACTCCCATATAGCCCCCCGGCAAGGCAAAGGCATTGATGCTTCGGTCACGCAGCAAAAAAGGTTCCCAGGCAAAACGATGATCAGTGTCAGCATCGACCTGACCTTGCCGACGGGCCGTGGACAAGAGAGGCTGCCATAAAGATTGAAGATAATCAAGCAGCAGGGGATCGTCAAAATACTGTGGATCACGGCGA
The DNA here is from genome assembly GCA_040375795.1 of Methylibium sp. GTDB lineage: Bacteria > Pseudomonadota > Gammaproteobacteria > Burkholderiales > Burkholderiaceae_C > CANHBY01. Next base: position 2,882 of record JBEIRS010000141.1, on the reverse strand, counting down.
ATGCTGCGCATGATCTGCTGGCCGAGCCTTAGCTCAGCGCCGATACTCAGGGTTTCTGAGGCTGCATCACCCAAAGAAGGCAGGGACGCTTGAGCTTGCGCCACCGAAAGGGTCCAAGGCGAAGCACATGGCGACAACAAAACAAGGGCCATGAGTACGTTGAGACAAGGCCGAACCGAGCAATATGGAAGAGTTTTGGCGAGAGAGCTCAGGTGAGGATTGTGGATATTCGCAGCCACAGCGTTTTCCTCGCGGACGACATCGGTTAAAAATCCTTGAATGTCAAGGCGTGGCCGGCCCGCCCGCATTGAAACGGGCCTGGTTGCTGGGCTTGCCAAGCCCGCTCACAAACCCGCTGAAAGCTTTGATGAAGGGGATTATTAGCCTCAAGCTCAGCCAATCGGTCAACCAGAAAACGCGCACGCAGCTCATCGCCTTGGCGTGCGTATTCTTCAGCGATCTTCATGATGAGGTAAGGGGAAAAGATGCGAAAAGATGCTATTCGGAGAGATTGTAATTTATGGGTGTCGCCCAGATTTGACCAAACTATCACCAGATGAGCGTTATCAGCAAAAAACCAGCAGTGCTTGCCCTTTTCAATTGCCTGTGCCGTGCTTTCTACGCTGGATGAATTGTCAAAAATTTGCCTGATTCGCCAGTGGTCGATCCAGGCGATCAGCGTGCCGGCGAGCAAAGCCAACGAAGCCACCCTGGCCAAAGCCAAGGTCTTGCCAGAGGCCAGGGGCGGTCGCATCAGAGGATCAGGGGCCAGCGATGCGGATTGAGAATCATGAGCCGCCGACAAACCCCATGAGAAAAACCGTGGGCAAAAGAAAGTAGGCATACCAAAGAGGGTATTCAAATTGGCTGTGCAAGGCAACAACCAGCACCATCATGGCCGAAGCACTGAACATCATAGCGCGGGGACCCGAGATGGAAGGACACGCCAGCCACAACATACGCCACAGCCCATAAACCAAGAGAATACAAAAAAGCAAAGCGAGTGGAACACCCAACTCAGCTGCCCAATGAAGCGGCAAGTTGTGGGCATGGGTGAATAACTCTCCAGGACGGTCTGGCAAGGGGGTGAGTGTCCAAGCGCGATTGAATTGCCCCCAGCCCACCCCCCACCAGGGGTTTTGAGTGATCAGATCAAGTGTGTTACCCCAAATCGCAAAACGGTTAGAAGATATATTGCCTTGCACATCAAGGCGCGCCAAGAAAGTCTCACCAGCCAGTTGATTTGAATACACCCAAACAACAACCATGAGCGCATAAACCACCGGCGCAGCGAGTAGGCAAATACGAACTTTCCAAGGCCATGACGATCCCCATACCCCCCACAGAGCCAAACATAACAGGCCCACAATACCTGTTCGAGAGCCTGTCAGTACCAAGCAAAAACATAATAAGACGGCCACTCCCAGGGCTAAAGCCGCGCCCAGCCACTCGCGGGTGGCTGACGCAGTATGGGAAAAATTAGCATAAAGAAAAGCCAAGGCGACCCCTCCCCAAAGCAACAGGGTCGCCAAATGATTGGCCTGCCGCAGGTTGGCTGAAATTCGGTGGCCACCCGCCCCCGGAAGTACCAGGCCCCCTAAATCAGTGGACGGAGAGAAAGTTTGCAGTAAACCAAACACGCCGTTCACGAGCGCAGCCACCAAAAGTGCAGCACAGAACATCGCAAACACAGGCCGGCTCCAACCCCGGCGAGCCACTTCTGTGGCCAATATCAAAACCACAGCAGCACTTCCCCAGGCAGCCAGGGCAGAATACACAAAATTCAAGGGCAAGCCGCGCAAACCAGAAGCGACCATGCACGCTGCCACACCCCACCAAACCCCCCAGAGAGCCAACAGGGCACGGGATGAAGATCTTGGGGCTGGCCCCCAAAGAGGCTGCTGCATGGCATACAGTAAAATAAAAGCCCAAACTGCCCAGCCTGCCCAAGCCCATGCCTCATTAAAAAAATCCTGCAACGGCGCTTGTCCTCCTGGCCATAACATGGGAAGCGCCAGCGCCATGCCAGCACCCCAGGCCAAAAGCACACGCACAGGCCATGATGAGCCAGGTGAGTCAGAAAAATGCGCCATCATGAGCCTTTACATAATACACTGGTTGACCGGCCGCATCCACAATCACGATCCAGTCACCATGGCGGGTCACCAAGGGAAGAAATTTGGCTGCACGAATGTCAATCTGACGTGACTCAAGGGCATGGGAGACTTCGGCTGACCACTGGGGGTAATGCTGAAAAAGCACCGACAACGGGCGGCCACGCTCAAGCACTTGGGGAATCGAATCTGTGTAGGGCTGCCAAAAAATGGGTCGCTCGGCTCGATCCACCATGGCAAAAACAGCAGCGTCCAGGGCCTCTTGCCTTTCTTCATGCCGCGGTTCTCGTGTACCAATCAAGAGAGGGCCGGTTAAAGGCAATTGCTGTAGTGAGGGTGGGGCTTTGGGCAGTTCATCAATTTGAACCTGGGCGGCAGTGATCACGCGAAAGCGGTCTTTTTCATAAACGAGCGCAACTGGGCGGGCCCAAAAGACCGTATACATACCGTAGCCCAAAGCCAGAAGTTGACAAAAAGCGATCACGGCCAAATCACGACGCAATACCGTCCAGCCTTTTTGTGGATGAAAGACAGCAAAAGTCAACAAGGGACCCAAAGCAACATCGACCGAGATCAGCAGTAAAAACAACTCGCGCCCGCCCGCCCATTCACGAAATTCTGAAGGGTACCACAACAAGAACACCAAGGCACCGGCAAAGAAAGCAACCACCAAGGAGATCAATAAATGAAACCCCGCAGCGCGCCATCGGTGTTTCATGGTGGCATGATCGAACATAAAGAGCCTGTAGTGTCTAGTGGCATCAGCCT
>JBEIRS010000372.1:0-1098 GCA_040375795.1 Methylibium sp. | reverse complement strand
GGAATTTGATCTTCGCCTACAGGCACCAAGCCTGCTTTGTAAATCAAAATATCGGCCGCTTGCAGCAGTGGGTATCCCAAAAAACCATAGGTCGCCAAGTCTTTGTCTTTGAGCTTTTCCATTTGATCTTTGTAAGTAGGCATACGCTCGAGCCATGACAAAGGTGTCGCCATGGCCAGCAAAGTGAAAAGCTCAGCGTGTTCTGGAAGGCGGCTTTGAATAAAAATGGTGGCTTTCTCAGGGTCCACTCCGGCAGCGAGCCAATCAATCACCATGTCGTATACGTTGCGCTCAATGACTTCACGGTTTTCATAATGGGTGGTCAAGGCATGCCAGTCGGCCACAAAATAAAAGCAGTCATGCTCTGCTTGCAAGCGAACCCAATTTTTGAGTGCACCATGATAGTGGCCCAGATGCAGGGCACCTGTCGGGCGCATACCAGATAGAACGCGAAGGCGTGGCAAAGAAACAATAGGGTGGCTCATAAAAATACTCTTGAGAAGAAGATTTATTGTAGAAGCCTACACAAAGCTTGTGACTAAACTCAAGGCTTGAATAATTTTGGTGCAATCTCTTGTAAACCCATGAAAAAAAACTTGGTGATTCTTATTTCTGGGCGTGGTTCGAATATGCAGGCCATTGTCAATGCATGTCAAAGAGAGGGCTGGAATGCTCATATTGCCGCCGTTATCAGCAATCATGAGCAGGCGCCAGGCTTGTCTTTTGCGCGCGAGCAGGGTATTGTGACAGCCGTCATTGATCACAAAGCCTACCCGGATCGTGAATCATTTGATCGCACCTTGGGTGACGAAATCGCACGCCATCAGCCAGATATTATTGCCTTGGCTGGTTTCATGCGCATTCTGGGCCCCACCCTGGTGCGTCGTTTTGAGGGCCGTATGATCAATATTCATCCGTCTCTTTTACCTGCTTTTCCAGGCCTGCACACTCACGAGCGTGCTTTGGCTGCAGGGTGTCGGTTGGCTGGGGCCACCGTTCACTTTGTAACCCCTGAGCTTGATCACGGGCCGATTATTGCCCAAGCAGTTGTTCCTGTTTGGCCCTTTGATACCCCAGATGTTTTGGCCGAACGTGTGT
>JBEIRS010000159.1:0-4017 GCA_040375795.1 Methylibium sp. | reverse complement strand
GGCAGCAGCCTGGAAGGCATCTCTCAAAGCCGCAAAAGTGGTGGCTGCATTGATGGCATTAGACGCCAAGGTTGCGGTGGTCTTGACACTGGTTTTGTTGTCGGTGTATTCAAAGGTAAACCCTTGAACATCAGCATTTAACAGAGGATCTTTACCCTCGGCTGCCGCACCTGTATCCAGTACCTGCAAATTGATACGGTAGGTCGCAGCACTGACATTGCGCAGCGAGTTTTGGTCAAAATAAACACCGTAATCCACATTACCGGGGTCAGATTCACGGAAAGTGATGGTGATGTCTTTAGTGATCTGGGCGTCTGCGATGCGTACATCTTCAACCACCAGAGTTTCACGCGAGTTGTTGCTTTCCCATTGGGTCACACCACTCATGCGGTTGGCGTCAATTTGCACGCGATCTGTGCTGTTGAGGTTGTTGTCGCTGGTGTTGTTGCTCAGGAACTGAGCTTGGATTTTGACATTTTCGACGCTGGTTGTGATCGGAGAAACGACTTGGTTACCATTGGTTTTTGCGAAAACGGTGAGAGTATCAGTTCCAGCACCGCCATCAATTTTGTCAACGTCATCCAGTGTGCTGGCCTCGGAGACAATGGTGTCATTGCCGGATGTGCCCACAACTTTATCAATCCCTGTCGTCAACTCAAACACTGCACCTGCATTGAGAGCAACGTCACTGAGGCCAGCATAGGCTACAGCGCTGTCGATCTTTGCATTCCATGCCTTGGCAGCGTTGCCGTAAACAGCATCATTTTCAAGGTTGGAAAACAGGTTGAGCAGCTCAGAAACTTTGGCACCGCGAGCGTTAGCAGGCACAGCATTCAAAGCGCTTGTAATGTAGGTTACCGCATCGGCAGCACCGGTAGTAATACCCAGGTTAGCCACCAGGGTGCTGGCGATGGTCGCCACAGGCACCGAACCAAACGAAAGATTAAAGAACTTATTGCAAACCTTGTCCAGATCACCGGAGGCGTTGCGGATTTCATTGTTCACTTGAGCCATGGTGGTCTGGCCTACCTGGACGGCGTACAGGGAGGTTGCAAAGCGCTGGACGACAACGAGGTCGGTCACGAAGATTGGCATTTACTGATTCCTTTTGGAAGAAGTTTGAAAAAGTGAAGTCTTTGCAAAGACAACCGAGCCAGAACCGCAAGGTTCGGAGCTCGCTACAAAACCCTTGTGAGATGTTCTGGCAAGCTCGCTCATTTAATCACTCTGCTGATACTAGACATCTAATGAAGGCTCCGCTTCTTTCAGCGCATTTTTAAGCGACAAGAAAGACAAAATTGTTGCAATAAAGCATCAAATGATCGCACCCAAGCGCTGGACAGCAGGAAGAAATCGATTTGTGTAAACAAGGCAGGGTTATAACTCATTTTTCCAACCTGCTTTTTTCATTCACAAGAAAAAGGTTTGCCTTTGCTCTTTTATTCAATTACAAATTTTGACAAAGCCAATTGAAAAATAAGCATATACAGCCTTTTGGAGCCTGCCCGGAGGGGCCTGAATGATTGATAGACGGTACAAAAAGTTTGATTTTTTAGACTGAGATCTCTCTTGATTATTCTTTGGATGCTGCGACTGCGGGCATTTAAATTTTTAAGAGAGAGTCCATGAAATATCAATTTTTGTAGAAAGCTGATAAGCCATGAAAATGCATCAACGCATACAAAAAGAGCATGGCATGTTGAGCTTTTCACGACAATGCTTTTCACGACTCTCTTTTGCTGATGAGATTGGCATACGATGTCTGCACTCGGCCCATTTGGGGGCCATGCTGAGGTTATTCGCTATTGTTTGCCTACCGTGGCCAACTTATAAAGCATGGATTCAATAATTTCCCCTGCACCTGTGCCTTGGTTGCTACTTTTGTTGGCACTCTTGATTGCTTCCCTGGCGGCTTGGGTCACACAAGTTGCTGCCAAGCGAATTTTTCTGTCACAAAGTTTCGAGAAACTTGCCTGGCTGCTGGTTTTTTCTATCGTGGTGGGTTCAAGCTTGTGGTGTGCTCACATGGTGTTGGTGGCCTCACAAAGTTCAGCTTTTCAGTCAATATATTATCTTCCAGGTGTTTTGTGGGCTTGGTGTACTGCCATGCTGCTCAGTGGGATGCTGTTTTGGGTGATGGGCTCTGGGCCCATAAAGGGCAATCGCTTCGTGTCTTGCGTCTTGATTTTGGGGGCAGGTATTGCCATTCCTTCGGTGCTGGGAATCAAGGCCATGGCCCTGCAACAAAATGTAGCCTGGAACTGGCCTTACTTGGCTCTGGGCAGCGCCCTCGCCATCATGGGCGCAAGCTTGACACTGAAAATAATTTTCTCACAAGCTGAGCCACAAACCAAAGCCTGGAAATCCGAGGCTTTGGGCTCAATATCTCTGGGCTTGACTATTGTGCTGGCCCAGTACAGCCTGTTTTTGGGGATTGATTTGAATTTGGAAAACTTTTTATCCACTCAGACCCAATCAGACAGAATGTTACTGGATGGAACCTTGTTGTCTAGCGTTTGTGCGCTAGGTTCGCTGATGCTATTGCTGACCACGAGATTAAGTTTGATCATTGAATCACATCTCAGAGGCTTATTGTCTGATGCAACAATCGAGCTTCAAAAAAAAGCCTTCACTGATCTTTTGACAGGTCTGCCGACCCGGCTTGCTTTTGAAAAAAAACTGGCTGACGCAGTCCGGCAGGCAGATCAAAATGGCACCAAGCTGGCACTGCTGTTTGTCAACCTGGATGGTTTCAGGCCGATCAATGAGCTTTACGGCCATCATGTGGGTGACCATATGCTCTGCGAAATGGCCTCTCGCCTGCGATCAATTGCAGGGGATTCAGATCAATTGGCCCGGCTTGGGATGGACGAGTTTTTGCTGCTCATGACCACCCATGCCTCGGTGGTGTCCGCGGCTTCGCGTGCTCAGAAAATCTTACATGTTTTGGGTCAACCCGCTTCATTTGAAGCGCGTGAATTATCAATCACCTGCTCAATCGGGATTGTGATTTACCCTGAGCACGGCGAGGCATCTTCCCTGATGGGGGCGGCTGACAGCGCCATGCGAACCACCAAAGCAAGTGGTGGTGGAGCTTTTTCTTTTTTTGAGCCACATATATTGACCAACAGCCGTGAGCAAGTTGATTTATTACAGGCTCTGCGCGGTGCAGTCAACCGAAAAGAATTTGAGCTTTTTTACCAACCCAAAATTGATGCCCCCAGCGGTGAGATTACCGGAGCAGAAGCCTTGCTGCGGTGGCGACACCCTGAACGTGGCATCATCAACCCCAGCATTTTTATCCCCTTGGCTGAGCGTTTTGGCCTGATCAATACCATTGGGGCGTGGGTCATTGAAGAAGCCTGCAAGCAAATTGAAGCCTGGCAGCAAGAGGGCATGCGCATGAGGATTGCCATCAATCTTTCAGCGCATCAGTTGCGACAAGCCAATTTGTGCGATCAAATTTCTGACTCCGTTCAGCGACATGGGATCAACCCCGCCCTACTGACCTGTGAAATCACTGAGTCAGTTGCCATGGAAGATGCTGAAACGACGGGCAAGCTCTTTGATCAGCTGGCAGCCATGGGGGTGCATATTTCAATCGATGATTTTGGCACAGGTTATTCCAGCCTGTCTTATTTGCGTAAATTTCCGGCTGAAGAATTGAAAATCGACGGCAGTTTTGTCACCGACATTGAATCTGGCAGGGATGCCCGCGCCATCGTGAATGCAGTGATTAAACTGGCCCAGGCACTGTGACTTAAAGTGGTTGCAGAAGGGGTCGAAACGGAAGAGCAATACCAAATTCTTCGCTCACTGGGGTGTAACCAAGTGCAAGGGTATTTATTTTCCAAACCCCTGAGACCGGAAGCCCTGGCCCTGTGGGCCATACGCAATGAAGGCCCCACCCGCACGGGTTTTCGTAACTCTTTGTTTGACCCGATGCTGGCCCAAAACAAATCAAAGCATTGAAACGCGCCAACTTGAAAGCCTTGGCTGCAGTTTCAGTGGCCATTT
>JBEIRS010000287.1:0-2089 GCA_040375795.1 Methylibium sp. | reverse complement strand
CCCCACTGAAATATCTCTCTCTGGGCTTGAATGCCGAATGGCTACGCTACTATCTTGCTGCCAAGCTCAATTCTCGGGTTGAGGATGTTGAATTTACTCCAGACGATTTTGTGGCGCGGGTCAACAGTGACCTGATCGGAAAATATATCAATATCGCCAGCCGTGCCGCTGGATTTTTAACAAAGCGATTCAATGGACATCTCTCGGCCGATCTGGGCCTTGAAGGCCAAGCCCTTTTCGACATTTTACGCAGCTGCCGCACCATGATTGAACAGTGTTATGACGACCGAGAATTCGGCAAAGCCCTGCGTGAAATCATGCTTCTGGCCGACCGAGTGAACGAATATGTTGATCAACAAAAACCTTGGGAATTGGCCAAAATTCCAGGCCAGGCAAGCACTCTTCAGAAAGTCTGCTCTGTTTGCTTGGAAGCCTTCCGGCTTCTGACCATTTACCTCAAACCCGTGCTGCCTGTATTGGCGGCTCAGGTTGAAGCCTTCATGAACCTTCATCCACTGCGCTTTGAAGATGTGGAGCACCCCTTGGGTGCCCATGTGATCGGTGAATACAAACACCTGATGCAGCGTGTGGATCCCAAGCTGGTGGAGTCTCTCTTGGCTGCGCCCGCGGCCATCCTCCCGTCCTCAGCCTCCATGGCCCCACGCACAGAAGCACTGGCCCCCATGATTGGCCTTGAAGACTTTGCCAAAGTGGATCTTCGTGTGGCCAAAATCATAGACTGCCATCGTGTGGAGGGCGCTGACAAGCTCTTGCGCCTTATTTTAGATGCCGGCGAACACGATGAACAAGGCCGGCCCAAAATGCGCCATGTACTCAGCGGCATCCAAGGGGCCTATCAACCAAGTGAGCTGATTGGCAAATTCACGGTATTGGTCGCCAATTTGGCACCTCGCCAAATGAAATTTGGCATCAGCGAAGGCATGGTCTTGGCAGCAAGCCATGGCGATGAACAATCCAACGCAGGCCTGTATATTCTTTCACCCTGGCCCGGTGCACAGGCTGGTATGCGAATCCGTTGACGGTTCAAAAGTTGGTACTTTCCCCCTGAAACAAACATCCACGCAAGGCTTGGCCTAGAGCAAATCAACTTTTTTGTTCACTGTTCACTGCTTTCGTGACGAACAGAGCTCACAAGCTTGTATGTTATGCAATGAAGCGGCCTAAAAGCAACCCCATGATCTTTGATTTTGTGTGAAAAATTGAGGGTGAATTTGAGTTTACAGAATGCCGTCCTTGGCCGATCATGTTGTGAGAGGGTTCTTGTGCGCGGGGCAAAACTCTCAAAATATTGCTTAAAGCCCTCCTCATCAAACCATGAGGAACAAAATCAATTAAACCAAGTAGGACATGTATTCAGCATCAGCATTATCAGATCTCTCGGGGGCCGCTGCAATTTTAGTCAATGCCGGTAAAATCACGGCTCAAAAAGCCGACCTCATCATCCAATCTGCATCCACCCAAAAAATCAGCTTTATTGACCAAATCATTGCTGAAAAAGTCATTGCAGCAGGTGATTTGGCTCACACATTGGCCAATACACTGGCACTTCCTCTTTTAGACCTTTCAGCCCTTGACCCCGCCAGCCTTCCCAAAGACATCATTGACCCCAAGTTAGTCTCACAGTACCAGGTGATCGTGCTGGCAAAACGTGGAAACCGGCTTACCCTGGCAGGCGCAGACCCCACCGACCTGAATGCCCTTGAGCGCATCAAATTTGCAAGCCAGCTGACGCCTGAATGGGTGGTTGTTGAACACGATAAGCTGAATACCCTCTTGGCCTCATCGTTTGGCTTAAAAAACAAACAATCTAAACAAACCGAGAGCGAAACTAAACCTGACACCACTGAAGATACAGGTGCTTCATTTTTTTCCCAAAGCAATAATCAAAATAAAAATTCCAAAGGGGGTGAGGTTGAAGATGCCCCCGTGGTCAGATTTCTTCAAAAAATGCTCTCAGATGCCATCAATATGGGCGCATCGGACCTGCATTTAGAGCCTTATGAAACACTCTACCGAGTGCGGTTTCGTGTTGATGGTGAATTAAGAGAAATCAGCCAACCCCCAACCT
>JBEIRS010000023.1:0-10553 GCA_040375795.1 Methylibium sp. | reverse complement strand
TTGTTTTGCTTTGAATTGTCGGCGTCGGTTGTGGGCGCCTGTCGCGTTGGCAGTTTTTTTGGGCGCTTGTTCCAGCCCCAAAGTGCGTGCCCCGGTTGAAGAGCGCACGGTCGCCACCATGCGTGCGGTGGTTGTCACTGAATCTTCAGGTTCAGCGGTGGCCGCCAGCCCCGAGGGGGCTGCCAATCGCCCAGGTTTTTACACGGTCAAGCCGGGTGACACTTTGATGCGTATTGCGCTCGAACACGGTCAAAATTGGCGTGATATTGCTCGTTGGAACAACATTGCTCAAGCCAATGTGATTGAAGTCGGTCAAGCACTGAGGGTCCTGCCCCCTCAGTCGGAGGACTCTCCTGGCTCCGGCCGTGCTACCAAAACCGATGCACCACGCACGGCTTCTGCACCGACAGGTGCCGCCATATCAGAACCCATGCCCCGTGTGGCCCCCAGCACATCGTCACAGGCCAATGGCACCAACTCAACCTCACAGGCGGCGGTGGCAGACCCTGTGCCTGTGGCTTCCTCCACAGACGCTGCTTCAGCACCCGCTCAGCCTGCGTCGGCAGCATCGTCTTCGCTGGCTCATAAAGACGAAGACAGCCTGATCTGGGCTTGGCCAGCCGGTGGTTCTCTGCTGGTGCCCTTTGAAGAGGGTAAAACCAAGGGGGTTGCCCTCGGTGGCAAGCAGGGTGATCCTGTCTGGGCTGCCGGAGATGGCCGGGTCGTTTATGCAGGATCAGGGCTGCGTGGTTATGGAAACTTGGTGATTTTAAAGCACAACAACACTTACCTGACCGCCTATGCTCACAATAGTAGTTTGCTGGTCAAAGAAGATCAAGTGGTTCGACGAGGCCAAAAAATTGCTGAAATGGGTTCTTCAGATGCAGATCGCGTTCAATTGCATTTTGAAGTTCGCAGGCAAGGGAAACCTGTAGACCCTCTCAAGTTCTTGCCCCCTCGTTGATTTCACCCTTTGCCTGCTGATTGGGGCCCCAGCAGGCACCCCTTGCTTTTGTATTTTTCGAGGCATTTTGATGAACCCAAATCATACTGAAGCTCCATGGCTACGGGTTGAATCCATCGATCTTGAGGGTCAAGGGGTGGCGCACAACGCCGAAGGCAAAGTTGTTTTCATTGACGGCGCATTGATGGGCGAAGAAGTTCAAGTTCAAGTCACCAGGCGTAAAAATCACTGGGAGCAAGCGTCTATTTTGTCTTTGCGTCATCCCAGCTCGCAAAGGGTTCAGGCCCAGTGTCCACATTTTGGGGTGTGTGGGGGCTGCAAAATCCAACACCTTGAGGCCTCTGCGCAAGTTGCTGTGAAGCAAAGGGCTCTTGAAGACAATCTTTGGCACTTGGCCAAAGTCAGGCCCGAATCGATATTTCGAGCCATCGAGGGCCCTGCCTGGGGTTACCGGTTCAGAGCCCGCCTTTCTGTACGTTATGTGGCTAAAAAAGCTCAGGTATTGGTCGGGTTTCATGAACGCAAATCCAGTTATGTCGCTGATATTTCCACATGCCTTATTCTTCCGCGTCATGTCAGTGATTTGCTGCTCCCACTCAGGGCCTTGATCGCCAGCATGGACCAGCGTGATCGTCTGCCACAAATCGAGGTGGCTGTCGGCACTGGGCTGACGGCGCTGGTATTGCGCCATCTGGAGCCTTTAAGCCCAGCAGACATCGAGCGCCTTCATGATTTTGCTCGCAGGCATTCTATTCAATGGTGGCTACAACCCAAGGGCCCTGATACCGTTCATTTATTGACCCCTGAAAATGCCCAGGACTTGAGCTATGAACTCCCAGAGTTCGGCGTGGCCATGTCATTCAAACCCACCGACTTTACCCAGGTCAACCATGCCGTGAATCAGGTCATGGTCAGTCGGGCTTTACGCTGGCTCAATGTACAAGCTGATGAGCGGGTCATTGACTGGTTTTGTGGTTTAGGTAACTTTACCTTGCCTTTGGCAACCCGGGCACGCTCTGTACTTGGTCTTGATGGCCATGAAGGGTTGATTCAGCGGGCACGTGAGGGGGCATTGAAGCATCAGCTCAACGCCACTTTTGGGGTTCAAAATTTATTTGAAGTCACTTCACAAGACCTCCTAAAACTTGGCCCGGCACAAAAATGGTTGCTTGATCCACCCAGAGAGGGGGCTTTTTCCCTCGTCAAAGCAGCCTCGGAAATCCATCGTGACGGAGACGCCTCTGGGGTGCTGCCGAAGAAAATCGTTTACATCAGCTGTAACCCTGCAACCCTGGCTCGCGACGCAGGCCTCTTGGTGCATCAAGCGGCTTACCGCTGCACCTTCGCCGGGGCGATCAACATGTTCCCTCACACCGCTCATGTCGAGAGCATGGCGGTGTTTGAGAAAACTTGATTGTGCTTTGTGTACCTCTGCTGATACAAAAAGAAAGTTAAGGTTATAATCAGGGTTTTCGGGGCGTAGCGCAGCCTGGTAGCGCAACTGGTTTGGGACCAGTAGGTCGTGAGTTCGAATCCCACCGCCCCGACCACTGTACGTAAAAAACCTCTGAAAACTCATCGTGGTTGAACGTGCCGTTTCAGTGTGCCGAACGCCAAGCAAAGCTAAAAAATACGCGCCTGAGGCTGATGCAGCCGACAACTCCCAAGCCCGACAGGCTGTTGCCAGGCTCAGATCAGTCCTTGGCTTGACTGTCCGTAGCTCAACTGGATAGAGCAGCTGCCTTCTAAGCAGCAGGTCGGGGGTTCGAGTCCCTCCGGGCAGGCCACATTTTAGCCTGGTTCGATGGATCGGCAGGGCAGCCCAAGGTGCTGAAATGCCGCCGGTGTGGCGATGCGGCCGCGGGGGGTGCGTTGCAAATAGCCCTGCTGAATCAAAAAAGGCTCGATCACGTCTTCAATGGTTTCGCGCTCTTCACCAATTGCGGCTGCCACATTGTCAAGGCCGACCGGGCCTCCATCAAAACGGTGGATGACGGCTTCGAGGAGTTTGCGGTCCATCAAATCAAAGCCAAGGAGGTCGACATCCAGCATGGCCAATGCTTTGTCAGCCATGATTTTATCAATGCGCCCACTGCCCTTGATTTCAGCATAATCACGCACACGGCGTAGTAATCGATTGGCAATGCGTGGGGTACCGCGAGACCGCCTTGCAATCTCGAAAGCCCCTTCGGCATCGATGGGCACATGCAGCAAGCCGGCAGATCGGGTCACGATCAGGGCAAGTTCTTCCGGGGTATAAAACTCAAGGCGGGCCACGATGCCAAAGCGATCTCGCAAAGGGTTCGTCAGCATGCCGGCGCGGGTTGTGGCGCCCACCAGGGTAAACGCCTGCAAATCAAGTTTGATCGAGCGGGCTGCGGGCCCTTCACCAATCATGATATCAATTTGATAATCTTCCAGGGCTGGATAAAGAATTTCTTCGACCACTGGGCTGAGGCGATGAATTTCATCAATGAACAAAACGTCATTTTTTTCAAGATTGGTCAAAATAGCAGCGAGATCTTTGGGTTTTTCAAGAACCGGGCCGGACGTTTGCCTGAGATTGACCCCCAATTCGTGGGCAATGATGTGGCTGAGGGTGGTTTTTCCTAGCCCTGGGGGGCCAAATAGCAAAACATGGTCCAGGGCTTCTTGCCGCTTTTTGGCTGCACCGATGAAAATATCAAGTTGTTCGCGGGCCTTGGCTTGCCCCACATATTCCGCCAGCCCCTTGGGGCGCAAGGCGCGCTCAATGGCTTCTTCCTTGGGCGACAGGGTGTCAGGGCTGACCATGCTGCGCGGATGTTCAAATGAATCGGTTTGTATGCTCATGGCAAGATGATGCCGCATTTCTCAGTCGGCTCAGGATTGATTTTTTTCAAATGAACTTTTAATTCCAGGCTTAACATCAACTTTTTTAGGGCGTGTGAGGGTGGAGGCAATGGCCACCTTGCCTGACTCAAAACCTTCTTGTCATGCTGCGCGCAGTCGCAGCATCCAGGATTTGATGAATGCCGGGTTGGGCTGTGGATTGATGGCTGATGCCACGAGACACTGGGGATGGTAGGCTTTGGGAATGGGGCTTGGGTATTTTTTTTGACAAGGCAGAACGTGATGAAATACTTTCATTGGATCGTGGGTGTGGGTTTGTGTGTCAGCTCATTGATGGCCAGTGCCAGCAATCACACCCAGAGCCATTTGAGCATTGAAGAACCTTATGCCCGTGCAACAGCAGGGGGGCAAAGTGTAGGAGCCGCTTATTTCAGAATTGTCAATCAAGGGCAAACCGAAGACAAACTGCTTTCTGTGACCGCAGATATTTCAGCATCTGTTGAATTACACACCATGATGATCGAGGGTGATGTGGCAAAAATGCGCGAGGTGCGAGAGATTATTGTCCCGCCTGGTCAGTCAGTGGATCTCAAACCAGGGGGGCTGCATGTGATGTTCTTGGGCCTGAAGGCCCCCTTGAAAGAAGGCAACCGTTTCCCAGCGACCTTGACGTTTGAAAAAGCGGGGGAGATCAAGGTGGACTTTCAGGTGCGGCCTGTTCGAGCCCATATGCACCACCGACATTAACAGGTTGATGGTGGCGATTTGGCATGGTCCCGCCGACAGGAATCGAACCTGTATTTGCCGCTTAGGAGGCAGCCGTTCTATCCATTGAACTACGGCGAGGATCGGCCAGGAATAAATTCGAACTTGGTTTTAAGATGCTGACACCAAGGCCACAGTGGTGTCGAGCATACGGTTGCTGAACCCCCATTCATTGTCATACCAGCTCGAAACTTTCACGAGGCGACCACTGACTTTGGTGAGGGTGGCATCAAAGGTGCTGGAGGCCGGATTGTGGTTAAAGTCGATGCTGACCAAGGGTGCATCATTGTAAGCCAAAATACCTTGCAGCGAGGGGCTTTCAGAGGCGGCCTTCATGATGCTATTGACTTCTTCGACCGTGGTGTCACGCGAGGCGATAAAGCTGAGATCAACAATAGACACATTGAGGGTGGGCACACGGATGGCATAGCCATCCAGGCGGCCATTGAGCTCAGGCAGCACAAGGCCCACCGCAGCGGCTGCGCCGGTCTTGGTGGGGATCATGCTTTGGGTGGCGCTGCGGGCGCGGCGCAGGTCTTCGTGATACACATCGGTCAAAACCTGGTCATTGGTGTAGGCATGAATGGTGGTCATCAGGCCATTTTCCAGGCCAATTTTGGCGTGCAGCGGTTGCACCAGTGGAGCCAGGCAGTTGGTGGTGCAACTGGCGTTGCTAATGACGGTGTCAGTGGCTTTGAGCACATGTTGATTGACCCCATAGACGATGGTGGCATCGACATCTTTGCCGCCCGGAGCTGAGATGATGACTTTTTTGGCGCCCCCCCTGAGGTGGGCTGACGCCTTTTCTTTGGTGGTGAAGTAGCCGGTACACTCGAGCACGACATCCACACCCAACTCGGCCCAAGGCAGCTCGGCGGGGTTGCGGTGGGCCAGCACGCGGATTTTGTCGCCATTGACCAGCACATTGTCTCCATCGACGCTGACCGAGCCAGGAAAGGGGCCATGGGCCGTGTCGTACTTGGTGAGGTGGGCGTTGGTGTGGGGATTGCCCAGGTCATTGATGGCGACAATTTGGATATCATGCTGCTTGCCGCCTTCATAGTGCGCGCGAAGAATGTTGCGGCCGATGCGGCCATAGCCATTGATGGCAACTTTGATGGTCATGAAAACTCCGTTGAGAAGGTAAAGAAAACTGACATGGGTCAGCGGCGAAGCACTTTTTGCACGACGGCGGCGAGGTTTTCCGGCGTAAAGCCAAAGTGCTTGAAAAGCACACCCGCTGGAGCCGACTCACCAAAGGTATCCAGGCCCAGCACCGCCGCGCAGCCATATTTCCACCAGCCGTCGGTGGCGCCCATTTCGACCGCGATACAAGGCAGCTTGGGGGGAAGGACCGAGGTTTGATAGGCCACGCTTTGGCGGTCAAAGACGGTGCTGGAGGGCATAGATACAACACGCACAGCAGTGCCTTGCTGGGCCAGTAATTGTTGGGCATGAAGAGCCAGCGACACCTCAGAGCCGGTCGCCAAAATGATGGCCTCGGCCTGTTTCTGAAGGCCGACTTTGCCGGGCTCAGCCAGCACATAGGCCCCTTTGGCAATGTCATCGAGGCTGGCTTTGGGGGCATAAGGCAGGTTTTGACGCGACAGCAACAGCGCGCTTGGCCGTTGTTTGTTTTGCAAGGCGCAGGCCCAGGCAATCATGGTTTCAGCCGTATCGCAGGGGCGCCAGACATCAAGGCCTGGGATCAGGCGCAGCGAAGCTGCATGCTCAACGCTTTGGTGGGTGGGGCCATCTTCACCCAGCCCGATGCTGTCATGCGTAAACACATGAATAACGCGGCGCTTCATGAGCGCTGCCATGCGAATGGCATTGCGGCTGTAGTCGCTGAACGTCAAGAAAGTGCCACCATAGGGAATAAAGCCACCATGGAGGGCCACGCCGTTCATGATGGCGGCCATGCCAAATTCACGAACACCATAATTGATGTGCCGCCCAGGGGGAGCCTCGTTTGGCCCCAGCGGAAAACGCAGGGCTGGCGTGGTTTTGGTTTGGGTGAGATTGGAGCCAGTGAGGTCGGCGCTGCCCCCCAGCAGTTCAGGAAGGGCTTGGGTAAAAATTTCAAGTGCCATTTGGCTGGCCTTACGGCTGGCCATGGTTTCAGCCTGGGTATGGGCAGCAAGAGCAGCATCTGCGGCCTGTTCGATCAACTGAGGGGGGAGGTCTCCGGCCATACGACGTTGAAATTCTGCGGCCAGATCTGGATATGCCCGGGCATAGGCTGCAAAGTTTTGTTCCCAAGCAGCTTGGGCTTGGGCCCCTTGTTCGCGAGTATCCCAGCACTCGGCGACTTCAGTGGGGATGACAAAGGGGGGGTGCGGCCACGCCAGGGCCTCGCGAGTGAGGCGGATTTCTTCGGCACCCAAAGGCTCACCGTGGGCCTTGCTGCTGCCAGCCCGGTTCGGTGAACCCTGGCCGATGCGAGTTTTACAGATGATCAGGGTGGGTTGCTCGGCGGTTTTGGCGCTGGCGATGGTACGGTCAATCGCATCAACATCATGGCCGTCAATATCAGCGATGACGTTCCAGCCATAAGACTGAAACCGGAGGGCGGTGTTGTCAATGAACCAGGGGGCCACAGGGCCATCGATGGAAATGCCGTTGTCATCGTAGAGCGCGATCAGCTTGTTCAGGCGCCAAGCCCCTGCCAGGGCGCAGGCCTCGTGGCTGATGCCTTCCATGAGGCAGCCATCACCGAGGAAAACATAAGTATGATGATTGACAATGGTGTGCTCAGGACGGTTGAAAGTTTGAGCCAGTAGTTTTTCAGCCAGCGCAAAGCCCACGGCATTCGTGATGCCTTGGCCGAGTGGCCCCGTGGTGGTTTCAACGCCGGGGGTGACATCGACTTCTGGGTGGCCAGGTGTTTTGCTGTGCAGTTGACGAAAATTTTTCAGTTCAGACAGCGGCAAGTCATAGCCGCTCAAGTGCAATAAAGCATACAAGAGCATCGAGGCATGCCCATTGCTGAGTACAAACCGATCACGGTCAAGCCAGTGGGGGTTGGCTGGGTTGTGTTTCAGATGGCGTGACCATAAAGCAACAGCCATTTCAGCCATGCCCATGGGGGCGCCAGGGTGGCCCGAGTTGGCCTGCTGCACGGCATCCATGGCCAGTGCACGAATGGCATTCGCCATCAGGGCGGAGCGGGGGGCGGTAGAAGCAAGAGCGGCCATGCGAAGTCCATCAAGTTAAGCACAGCTTTCCATTTTAGGGCCCCACGGGGTATTTTTCAGGGCGGGTCAAATGCCTGTTGGTATTATTTTTGACAGCATGGCCCGCTGGGTTCAGGAGCCCAGCAGGAGGTTGATTTCTGCCAAGTCTTGTGGTTGAAGCTGGCCTGCTGCCTGGCGTAGTTTCAGGCTGCCAAGCAGATAATCATAGCGAGCCTTGGCAAGGTCTCGGCGGGTGCTGTAGAGCTGGGTTTGGGCATTGAGTACATCAAGGTTGACCCGAACCCCTACTTTGTAACCCAGTTGCGTGGCTTCCAGAGCCAATTGGGAGGATGCTTCTGCGGCCTCCAGGGCCGAAACCTGTGCACGCCCAGACTGAACGCCCAGGAATGCTTGCCGCGCAGCCAAGCCAAATGCCCGGCGGGTTGCATCAAGGTCATGGCGAGCCTTGGTTTGAAGCTCGAGTGTTTCTTTGATGCGGTTTTGTACCAAGGAACCACTGTATAAAGGAACATTGAGCTGCACGCTGATGCTGCTGGCCTGGGTTGTGACGCTGCCAAAAGAGGCGGTTGAAGGAGCCCGCGAGCTGGAAATTGAGCCTGTCGCATCGAGCGTGGGGGCATGCCCTGCCCGGGCTTTTTCAGTCTCAAGTTGGGCAATTTCCAGATTGAGCTGAGCGCGTTGCACGCTGGGGTGACTGCCATCAGCCAAGGCCACCCAGTGCTCCATATTGGATGGGAAAATGGGGGGAAGCTGAACCGGGGTGATGAGCGGTTTGGGTTTGATGTCCGGCTGCCCAACCAGTTGGTCGAGAGCCATCCGCTTGTTGCGAAGATCATTTTCAGCAGCGATTTCTTGAGCACTGGCCAAGTCAAATCGTGCTTGTGCCTCCCGGGTGTCGGTGATGGTGGTGGTGCCGATTTCAAAGTTGCGTTTGGCCGAAGCCAACTGTTCAGAGATGGCTTTTTTACTGGTTTGGGTGGTGGCCAAATTGTCTTGGGCGGCCAGGACATCAAAGTAAGCCTGAGCCACGCGGACCATCAGGTCTTGTTCAGCAGAGTTCAATTCATGTTGATAAATGGCCTGTAATTTCTTTGATTGCATCACAGCAGCTTCATTGGCCCGGTTCAAAAGAGGCTGAACAGCCCTGAGGCTGGTGCCTGAATTTTTAGAAGACCGCTGACTGCCCCCAGTGTCGCTGTCGGTGTAGCTGATGGAGGCCGTCTCTGCCAGCGTGGGTCGTCGCAGAGCTTGTGCCTGCTCGGCTTTAAAAAAGGCCGAGTCAGCCAAAGAGCGGGCAGCAAGGTAACTGGCATCAAAGCCTCGGGCAGCCTCATATAGAGACATCAGGTTTTGGGCTGCAACCCTGGGGCTCCAGATGAGCAGCACCAGTATCGAAAGTGTGGCAGGCCACAATCCTTTAAAATGAAAACTCAAGGCCATGAGGTTGTGATGGAAAGTTTTTGAACAGGCTGCCAAAGAGGGCGAAACGGCTGTCAAGTGCCTGCCGGGCCTCTCAATTGAACCGGAATGCGCCAGCTTCGTTGAAACCTTTCAGGCGGGGGATCACCGTATCAAAAAGCACTTCCGTCTGAAATGAGCCCTCGTGCGTGCGAGTGAACCGCATGCTGCGCATGATAGGCTCTTCACCGACAATAGCAAGAAGGCGGCCACCTATTTTGAGTTGACGCAGCAGGGTATCGGGTACTTGACTGACGGAGCCTGAAAGAAGAATCGCATCCCAGGGGGCTTCACGGGGGGCACCTCCAGCGCCATTGCCCTCAAGCACCTGCACATTCGAAATGCCTGCCTTGCGCAGATTGATGGCAGCAAAATTGGCCAATTCAGGGCGAATTTCATAGGATGTGACTTGTTGAGCACGGTGCGCTAAAAGCGCAGCCATAAAACCAGAGCCCGTGCCAATTTCCAGGACGCGCTCATGTTTATGAAGAAATAGTTCTTGCAACAGGCGTGCCTCGACTTTGGGAGAGAGCATGACTTCCCGCGCATGGCCGTGGCAAGGCAGGGGAATTTCCACGTCCATGAAAGCCATAAAACGATAGGCCGGAGCAACAAAATCTTCACGACGCACCAGCGTCAATAAGGACAAAACACTGGGGTCGAGCACGTCCCAGGGACGGATTTGTTGCTCAATCATGTTAAAGCGGGCTTGTTCGGTGTTCATATGAGAAAAAATAAAAAACTTCAAGGATTTTATTCTGGGCAAAACCAAATCAACCTAGAGTCAACGCATTCGGGTTGGCTGAATGTACATCAAGAGTCTGAGGAATAATCAGGCCTTAAGCGGCCTTGGGTGCCCCAAGTGCGCGCAGAATATCGCGCACCAATTGGGCTCGATCTTTGGGGTCGGGCAGGGCACGCTCAATACGCAGCTTGTCATTGCCTGCAAGGCGAATATGGCGGTTTTTTTGTACCAGGTCGATGATTTTCAAGGCATCAACCGGCGGGTTCGGGCGAAAGTTGATCAAGGTGAGTGTGGGTGTGGCTTCGATTTTAATGACGCCATAAGGTTGGGCCAATACACGCAAACGGTGCACATCAAAGAGGCTTTGAGCCTGGGGTGGGAGCTTGCCAAAGCGATCAGTGATTTCTTCAAGAAGTGCATCAATTTGATCTCCATTGGTGGCGCTGGCGAGTTTTTTATAAAGAGATAAGCGTATGTGAACGTCGCCGCAATACTCAGTGGGAAGCAGGGCCGGCGCATGCAAATTGATTTCGGTTGTGGCACTCAAGGGTGAAAGCAGATCGGGCTCCTTGCCCAATTGGAGTGACCGCAC
>JBEIRS010000054.1:0-7469 GCA_040375795.1 Methylibium sp. | reverse complement strand
CGTCCTCGTCCCTGGGGGCGTGACGAAGCTGCTGATCTCATGCACACATTGGCGCGCATGCAAGATTCGCTACGAGATATTGTGACCCTGATGCGAAATTCATCAGCAGAAATCGATACTTCCGCCATCCAGATGGCTCAGGCGGCTGATGATCTGGCCACACGAACTTCACAGGCTGCAGCAGCTTTAGAGCAAACAGGGTCATCGATGCATGGAATGCAGGCCACTTCACACAAAACAGCAGCTCATGCCATGGAAGCCAACGCCATGGCGGGCAGCAATGCAGATGCTGCATTGCAAGGTGGGGAGATGATCGAGAAAGCAATTTCTACCATGCAAAAGCTGGATGAGGCTTCACGTCGGATTGGTGAAATTGTTTCAACGATTGATGGTATTGCCTTTCAAACCAATATTTTGGCCCTCAATGCTGCAGTCGAGGCGGCCCGAGCCGGCTCCCATGGTCGAGGCTTTGCGGTGGTAGCCACAGAAGTCCGTGAACTCGCTCAGCGATCCTCTGCGGCATCTCGTGATGTCAGGCAACTGATCTCAAAAAGCGTTGAACAAGCGGCAGCAGGCTCCAGTGTGGTTCGACATGCTGGCGAGGGAATGTCGCAGATTTTGCAAATAGGCCAGAACCTGCGTGCTGTCATTGATGAAATGGCGAAAGCAGCACGTGAGCAGTCTGAAGGTATTTCTCAGATCGGAACTGCCGTACAGGAGCTGGATCGAATGACTCAGCAAAACGCAGCCCTGGTAGAGCAGTCTTCAGCCGCAGCACAAAGTCTGCGAGAGAGGTCCTCGGCACTGTTTCGTCAAGTAGAGCGTTTTCGTTTACCCAGCACGGCTTTGTAACGCTCAATGGTCCTGTGATCTGCTTCCATCACCAGCGGCTGACCCGCATGGCGGGCCAGCACTGTCATGGAGATGGCGGCATCTCCGATGAGGGCTTTGCGCTGCGAATCCTCGACCTCAAGATCCAAGGGGCTTGAAAAGTTCGTCAAAATCTTGAGGGGTGAGGGAGGCGTCACTGGCCACCCCATTTAACAAGCCATCAGCCAAACCTGCCTTCCGGGCTTGGAGTTCAAGCATTTTTTCTTCGACTGTTCCGCTGGCCACGAGCTTATACACAAAAACCACCTTGCCTTGTCCAATCCGGTAAGCGCGATCAATGGCCTGCTGTTCTACTGCCGGGTTCCACCAGGGGTCATATAGAATGACTGTATCGGCAGCGGTCAGGTTTAAGCCCACCCCACCAGCCTTCAGGCTGATCAAAAACAGGGGAACTTTGCCTTCTTGAAATTGTGCCACCATGTCGGCGCGATCAGTGGTTTCTCCGGTCAGCTTCAGGTAAGCAATGTGTCGTTCTTGCAATTCGGGTTCAATCAGGGCGAGCATTTCAGTAAACTGGGAAAACACCAAAATGCGTCGGCCATCTTCAACCAGTGTTGGCAAGAGATCAAGCAGAAGCTCGAGTTTGGCAGATGCAGATGCATCTGGCTGGGGAGCTGAAAATTCATGGGCCTTGAATAATCGAGGGTCACAACACACCTGGCGCAATTTCAGCAGGGCATCCAGAACAACAATTTGGCTGCGTGCCAAGCCTTGTTGCGCAATGACGTCTCGCAGTTTTTTATCCATGGTGGCCCGGATCGTTTCGTACAAGTCGCGCTGGGTTCCTTCGAGTTCAACCCGAAGCAAAGTCTCGATTTTTTCTGGCAATTCTCGTGCCACCTCGTTTTGGTGCGCCGCAAAATAAATGGACGAACTCTTCTGGCCAAACCCTCCGCTTGTGAAAAGTCTTGACGCTTTTCAATGGGGTTGCGGTAAAGTTCACGAAACTGAGACTCTTGGCCCAGCAAGCCGGGGCTGACAAAATCCATCAAGCTCCAGAGTTCGCCCAAATGGTTTTCAATGGGCGTACCAGAAAGGCAAAGCCTATGGCGAGCCTGAAAACTTTTGAGCGCAGAAGCTGCTTGGCTGCGACTGTTTTTAATGCGCTGCGCTTCGTCGAGAATAAGATAATGCCACTCAATGGAGGCAAAAACAGGGGCATCTCGTACGGCCAAGGGGTAGCTCGTGACAACCAAATGGGCCTTGCTGAGTTCAGAAAAATGCTGAGACCTTTGCTTGCCATGCAAAATAAGCAGGCGTAAATGGGGTGTAAAGCGCCGTGCCTCGGCTTTCCAGTTGCCCAGCAGGCTGGTCGGGACGACAATCAAGCTGGGCCGATCCAAGCGGCCCGCGTCCAGCTCACCCTGAAGTAAGGTCAAGGTTTGAAGTGTTTTGCCCAGCCCCATGTCATCAGCCAGAATGCCTCCAAATTGGGCGCGACGTAAAAAATCCATCCAGGTGACACCGTCAAGCTGATAGGGTCGAAGTTCAGCATGGACATGGGGCGACACTTGGAATGTTGGCAAAGAGCCACCGGTTTGGATTTGGCGTAATTGATCCATGAGGGCAGCCAAAGACGGGGTTGCGCTGACGCGCAAGCCACTGGACACTGCCTCTAATGACCCAAGCTCATAGCGCGATAGGCGTGGCAATTCGCCGTGTTGCATGCTACCGTGTTGTAAAAAAATGCTGCGTAACCAAGATACCAGGGGAGCCACTCGGGATACAGGCAAACGCAGCAGTCGTTCCCGACGTAAAGCCGGTCGGCCATGGGCTGTATGCATCGGGAGGTCAGCATAGGGCCAGGGAATTAAAACTTCTCCTTCAGGGTCTCGCATGGCTTCTTCGACGGTCAGCCAACCCGCCTGCACCAAGCCGACCAGCAAGGGCACAAGTTCAACAGATTGCCCTGCAACAGTCACATTCAAACCCACTTTGAACCAATATGAGCCTGTGGCAGCCCCATCATCCAGACTGATTTCAAAATCATCAGCATCGTACATTTCGTAAGGAAAATCAGGGTCGCGCTCGATGACCCAGCCTTTGGACTGCAACAAAGGGAGTGTCTCGCTCATCAAGCGTGGCCATTGATCACGTTCAGGTGGAAGGACAATCAGCTGGCCTTCTTGAAGCGCTGGGGGGAGTTGCCCTGACTGCAATAAACCAGCCTTGAGGGCTGGTAGTCGCTCAAGAGCCCAGCCAGCAATACGGCTCCAGGGGCGCCATCCAAGTTGATGAAAAACATAGTCAATACAGTTTAATTCTTGGCGTGTATCGCGCTTGAAGCACGTAAGCCTTGAGTTTGATGCCTTCAGGCCAGCTTGTTCTATAAAAACATTTTCTGACGCGCCGACCGGGAAATGGTAGTTCAGGGGTCGATCAGTGAACTCTGGCGTCGAGGGCACGATGTAGCGAAATATAATTTGAATGGCTGCTTGGCGGGTTGGTTGGCCTGATGGTGGGGGTCGTTGATGCCCTTCGAGCCACATTTCAGAGGGCATATTGGGACAGGTGATCAGGCGCAATACGGCCTGCACAGGCAAAGCGCCTGCATCATGAATTTTCTGGGCATGCGCTTCAGGAAGCGGAAAAGAAAGGCCATGAGAGACCCGAAGACGCTCAAGTCGCCGCACCATTTCTGGTAAAACGTCGGTGCTGACAGGGGGCATCCGAAAGAGGCTTTCAAGCAAAGAAGATGACAGTGGGGTGTCTTTCAAAATCGCTGGCTGCAACGTCCGTGAGCCAAGATCAAGCACATGTGGCTGGGGAAGCAGAAAAACCGTGAGTGGCTCGGGGGAGGTTTCGGCGGCCATTTCCTGGGTGGCTGGTTCGGCGCGCTCCCATTGCATGGCCCATTGGCCTTTTTGATTGGTGCGCCACACAATTTGCACCGTCAAGGGGTGATCAGACCATCGCAGGGGTTCACCAGGAGGGGTTGGAAGCTCTGGGCCATTCAAAGAATGAAAGGGCACCGACGTTGGGGTTGATTCTCTCAGGGGGGGGGCGAACCAAGCGCGGCCACTGCGGGTTATGTGTGCCACAGCGGCCGCGGCATGAGGGCCATGAAGACACATCACACCATGCAAGGAATTTACGGTGTAGGGCAAAATTGCGGCAAGCAAGGCATCATCAAGAGGCGACAAATAAGCTGGCCGGGCTCGCAGCATGTCTATTGGAGAGGGCGAATGCGGCTGATGAATATTGATTTGGCCCCCTTTGCGCACACTGCCCAAATGCAGTCTGAGCGTGAGTTGCAGCCCTTGGCTTGCCAGCACATACATCAGTTGCCGATTGACCTTAGGGCGTTGTTTCTCAGGGTCAAGGGGGGGGGAACACTGTGATTCAAAATGAGAGAGCCAAGTTTCCAATACGTTGGGAAGCCTGGGTGAAGTTGCGGCTGGCTTGGCGCTGGTATGCGGCAAAGGCTCGGCAGGCCCGCGGGTGAGGCCTGCGCTTGGGGTCAAGGTCGAGGGGGCTTGGGGCTTGGGGGTGTCTGGGCTTGTCGAGCGATGAGATGAACTGGCTTGGCCCCGTGACTCGCGGAGTGTTTGAGCTTCAAAATTCATCAGTGCAGCCGCCACATGTTTGCAATTGAAACCGACTGAGCAGGTACACAAACCGCGCAAATGCAAACCAGTATGACGATCAAGGTAAAAACTGATGGTTTGCTCGTAAATAAGAGGGCCAGAGGCTTGCAATCGGGTGTGTAGTTGATCACCCTCGATGTGCCGCGACAAAACAGCCTTCTGAGGGTCCAGGGACACCGCTTGTGCGAGGGTGCGACCGTCGAAATACTCGCTTAAATCAAAATGCTCAGGCAGTGAGAAGTCTGGCATCGTGCGCTTTCAGCTTTTGAAAAAAATCAATGGGTCCAGTACTTCAGGCCATGCACCCGCTTGCGTAAGGATGAGGCCATGATGTTGCATTGCACCTTTCGGGTTTGCAAGACTATTTTAATACTCCATGGCAGTGCTTGTATTTTTTTCCACTGCCACAGGGACAGGGGTCATTACGGCCTACTTTGGGCACTTCAGGGATCATCGTGCCAGGGTCAGTTTCTTGCTCAATACGACCATCTTCAGTGGGGTGGGTGTAAGTGATGTTAGAAAAATGTTCCTGCAGGCCCAGTGTGGCTTGCTGGGCTTCTTCGCGAGTTTGAATAACCACATTGAGCAGGGTCCGGGTGACATCCATTTTGATGGTATCAAGCAAGTGGCTGAAAAGTTGAAACGATTCGGCCTTGTATTCCTGCTTCGGGTTTTTTTGCGCATAGCCACGCAAATGAATGCCTTGACGAAGGTAATCAAGGGCAGAGAGGTGTTCACGCCAGTGGCTGTCTAGAGAATGAAGCAAAATCATGCGCATGAATGAGCCAAATTGCTCATCTCCCACGCGCTCAAGCTTGGCATGGAACACAGCATCTGCGGCCTTAATCACCTCTTGAAGAAGATCCTCGTCGGTCAGGGAGTCACTGTTTTCAAGTTGTTTTTGCAGATCAATTGAAATTTGCCACTCTTCTTTAAGAACATGCTCCAGACCTCGAAGGTCCCATTGTTCTTCCAGGCTTTGCGGGGGAACAAAGGCGCGTACCACGTCTTCCATGACGCTGGCCCGCAGATGATTGATGATGTCCGCACAAGATGGGCTTTCCAAAATTTCATTGCGCTGACGGTAAATGATTTTGCGCTGCTCATTGGCCACGTCATCATACTCAAGCAGTTGTTTACGCATATCAAAGTTGCGAGCTTCAACCTTTTTCTGGGCGCTGGCGATGCTGCGCGTGACCATGCCGGCTTCAATGGCTTCACCGTCAGGCATTTTCAAGCGATCCATGATCGAACGTACGCGATCACCTGCAAAAATACGCATCAAGGGATCATCAAGAGACAGATAAAACCGTGAAGATCCAGGATCCCCCTGGCGGCCTGACCGTCCACGGAGCTGGTTGTCAATTCGGCGCGATTCATGCCGCTCGGTGGCCACAATGCGCAACCCACCGAGGGCCTTGACCTTGTCGTGCAATTCTTGCCATTCATCATGCAGCTTTTGTGAAGATGATTTTTTTTCTTGTTCAGATAAATCAGGGTTGGCGTCAAGAGCCTGAATTTGAGCCTCGACATTGCCACCCAAAACGATGTCCGTGCCCCGGCCTGCCATGTTGGTGGCAATTGTGATCACGCCTGGCCGTCCGGCCTGGGCGATAATTTCAGCTTCCTTGGCATGTTGCTTGGCATTGAGCACTTGATGTGGAAGTTGGTTCTTGTGCAGCAGGGCCGATAAAACCTCTGAGTTTTCAATCGAGGTGGTGCCTACCAAGACCGGCTGGCCTCGCTCATGGCAATCGCGAATATCTTGAACAATGGCATCCAATTTTTCGCGTGCTGACTTGTAAACCAAGTCATTTTCATCACGACGAATTGTCAATTTGTTGGGCGGAATAACCACCGTTTCGAGGGCATAGATTTCCTGGAATTCGTAGGCTTCGGTATCTGCCGTGCCGGTCATGCCTGAGAGCTTTTGGTACATCCGAAAATAATTCTGGAAGGTGATGGAGGCCAGCGTTTGATTTTCGCTTTGAATATGAACCCTCTCTTTGGCTTCAACAGCCTGGTGCAATCCATCAGACCAACGACGCCCAGACATCAAGCGGCCAGTGAATTCATCAACGATGATGATCTCACCATTTTGCACAACATAATGCTGGTCGCGGTGATACAGATGGTGTGCTCTTAACGCGGCATAAACATGGTGCACCAAACTGATATGAGAGGCATCATAGAGGCTGGCGCCTTCAGCCAAGAGGTCGGCCTCGGTCAGTAGTGATTCGGCTTTTTCATGGCCTGTGTCGGTCAGATACACCTGTCGGCTTTTTTCATCTATGGTGAAATCACCCGCTTCAATGACCCCTTCCCCGGTGCGTGGGTCGGCCTCGCCGATTTGGCGCTTGAGAAAAGGCACCATCGTATTGATACGCACATACATGGCGGTGTGGTCCTCGGCCTGACCACTGATAATGAGCGGGGTTCGTGCTTCGTCGATCAAAATCGAATCCACTTCGTCAATGATGGCGTAATTCAGGCCCCTTTGAACCCGCTCAGAGGGGCTTTGTACCATGTTGTCACGCAGGTAATCAAAGCCATATTCATTGTTGGTGCCGTAAGTGACGTCTGCGGCATAAGCCACCTGTTTTTCGCTTTTGGGCATGTGAGGTAGATTGACCCCCACACTCAGGCCCATGAATTGATAAAGGCGGCCCATCCATTCGGCATCACGGCGGGCGAGGTAGTCATTGACAGTCACGAGGTGGACGCCTTTGCCTGCAATGCTGTTGAGGTAGACCGGCAAGGTGGCCATCAGGGTTTTGCCCTCGCCTGTGCGCATTTCGGCAATTTTGCCATTGTGCAGGGCCATTCCGCCCATGAGCTGCACGTCAAAATGCCTCATTTTCAGAACTCGCTTGCTGCCCTCGCGAATGGCGGCAAAAGCTTCCGGCAACAGGGCATCCAGAGATTCTCCTTTGGCGTGACGCTGCTTAAATTCTTGGGTGTTGGCTTGAAGTTGAGCCTCTGAGAGCGAGG
>JBEIRS010000335.1:0-1575 GCA_040375795.1 Methylibium sp. | reverse complement strand
GCTGCGACTGCGCGCAGCATGGCAAGAAGGTTTTTAGTCAGGCTTGCATTTTGTAAAATTGATTATTTGGCGATTTCACGCTTCAGTGCTGAAATATCATTTTCCTTGCGCGCAATCGCTGCTTTGAGTTCAGCAACACGGTCTTGGTAACGTTGATAATTTTTTTCATCGCCACGGCGCTCAGGCTCACCCCCGTTGTATTCAGTTTTGAGGGCCGCCAAGGCAGCTTCTTCCTTTTTGAGTTCAGCGGAAAGAATTTGCTTGCGATCAGCATCACGGGCTTTTTGATCATTGGGATCAACCTTGGTCGATGCACCAAGGCCTGGAGCCGAAGCAGATGAGCCGCCAGCTTTTGCAGGCGAAGAAATGATGGTCACTGGAGCCCCCTCCAGCGCAGAACAGCCTTTGTCTTTGGCTTCTTTGGGCGTGATTGCATCAGTGTACATCACAGGCGCACCCGGACATTTGTACACGATCGCTTCTGAGGCCCATGAAATAGACAAGGATCCCAAAGCGCAAACTGAAATGAACCATTGACGACAGTACCACAAGCTGGATTTTTGCATTCAGCAACTCCTCAAAAAAAAATCTCACCCAAACAACCTGAACCGTAGCAAACGGGTCAACAAGCTTGATTGTGAACGAAGCTGGCAAGATTGCAACATAAAACAGTAGATAAAATACCGAATCCAACCTGCTAAAGAATAATCAACAAGCAACTCTACTTTTTTGAAAGCCCATACACACTGGGGCGAATGTGACTGGCTCATGATCCCATCGATATGCGATGAGCGCGCACCGCATGACAGAAAATTTGGGTGACACTCCGGCCGAACCACCGACCGATGAGGTCATCTGGCCTTATGTTCGAACTTATTGATCAAATCAATGGCCTGATGAGAATGATCAAATGTCAACAATACCCCCGCTTCCACCCCACCTGCAACCTGCCCGTTCTTTTTTGGGGGCAGCATCGGCCCCCAAAAAAATGCACTACCCACATAAGCGTGCTTCAAATCAGCAATAATGCTATTGGCATGGGTAAAAGTTTCATTGGGATCTGTGGTGCCTGTATTTTTATAAGATATATTCTTGCATTCTTCTACTGCATTACTTAATAAATTAATGCTTGAATCATCGATTTTTCGAAAACCAATTTCAACCTGAACTCCGCGACGGGCGGCATTGATCAGTTCCTGTGTGGCGCGCGGATCACGCAATTCATTCACCCGCACATAAAGTTTATTTTTTGAATTTCTAATAAGTTCCAACATGGCTTGTGCACACGTTGGAATTTTTGGACTGTCAAACAAAATACCATTTTTTGCAAGTTGATTGATTATTTGGCCAATTTTATTTGAATTATTGGCAGACTTTTTGATGAGCATTTCATGAAGCAAGTCCAGGATCATGACCGGCGAGCCAGCGGGAAGAGGCAAATACACATCAACTTTACGTGGATCTGGTATGATTGAGGCCGTGCTGATCCAGCCTGTCTTTGTGCCATCGGGTCCAGTATAAATAAATCCTTTGGCATGATTAATTAATCCCTTGGTTCCGCCATACGGCATCAGC
>JBEIRS010000324.1:0-1681 GCA_040375795.1 Methylibium sp. | reverse complement strand
GCCTCAGTGTCTGGTGGCATCAGTCTGCGTCAGCACCGAGAGCGCCCTGGGCGCCAGGCCGCTCGAATGTATTTCGCCGTATTTCGCCACTCAAATGGGTTTTGTGTTCGACCCTTTGATTTCAGTAAAGACGCTAAAAACGGGGCTGCACATTCAACATTCACCCGCAATCGCCACGTCAATAGGCTGGCGCAAACCTCCAGCAACCGACGATGCTTTGCTTCAGGAATTTTTACCCCAACGTTGACACAGCCAGGGCGTCAGCCAGCGATCCATCGACAAAGCTCCTGGCCCCCAAATGGCCACCACCAAAAGCCAAGAACCCCAAAGCTGATGTTGCTGCAAAGCAGGAAGCGCCAATTCCATCAAGCTGATCACAGCCACGACATTCACCACACTCAAGCCAAGGGCGGCAAAGCGAGTGCCCAAGCCCAAAGCCAACATGACGGGCAAAAATAGCTCTCCAGCAGTGGCTGTGTAAGCCGCCCAATATGGCGACAAAATAGGCACCTGGTATTCTGTCTCAAACAAGGCCAGCGTAGTTTCCCAATCACGCAGCTTGGTCAAGCCTGATAAAAAAAATACCTGAGCCACCCACCACCGAGCCGAAAGCAGCACCAGATGCTGAAGCAGCATCAGCCCTTTGAGCAGGCCAGACCACCCTGCCACCATCAAGTGCAAGGGACGCGAGCAAATTTTTTTCATCTCAGCTCTCCTGATCACACGGCATAAGAGCAAAATATTCCCTGGAGCCTTCAGCGGGTTCCTGATACCAAGTCATCCCCAGCCACCACCCTGCTTGCAAACCACGCTGCAAGCAGGCAGACAAATCAAAAGCATCTCCCGCGTGATCGAGTGCGCTGGCCAAAGAGCTCGGTTGCAATAAAGCCCTGACAAACCACCGATCACTGGATGGCAATTCAGCCACCTGAACTCGCCACCCTGAGCGCCAAACCAAAGCACATTCAGAACGTTGCTGAGCAAGCGCTTCTTGGGCCAAGGAAAGATCAGGCCCCGTCTCCTCATCTTGAGAATGGTGAGCCTTCCAGAGGGTCACCACGGGCCATGAGGAATCGATCAAGGCCAACCCAGAAGCCAAGACAACTTGTAATTCAGCCGGGTCATCATGGGCAAGCATATTCAAACTGTCTGTATTAGGCTCGACATCAAAAGCCCAATAGGCACGGGACACTGCCCAATCAAGCCGGGCCACCTCACTCAGATACGGCCAATCACTGAGATGCTCTTGGTTGGCAAGAAATTCAGGGAGAGTTTCGCCAAACCAGGCCAAGTCACCACGAGTGGGTGGACAACAAGACCAGAGCTGTCGCGCCAAAGCGGCAAAAGCATCTTCACCCATCAAGAGCAAGATGGTGGGGTAATTGGCCTCTAAAGCCCGTTGTGCAAAAGCTCCTGCATTGACCCGGTAGGCTTCCAGACCACGCAAGGAGGGTCTTTGAGATTTTGAGAGGCGATATCCCGCTCGCCCCCGAGCCAAAACCTTGGCGTGCAAAGCCGCCTCTTTCGCAGGCTGACGCAATGCAAGAAGGAACTGCTGTTGGCGCTTCAGCTCCCGCGCTTCGCCTTCTAGGTTTGACAGCTCATGAGTTTCATCAAACATTTGCATTGTCTGATTTTGTGATGAAAAGCCAGGCAAAATTCATGGGGTTATTTTGCGCTC
>JBEIRS010000274.1:0-2261 GCA_040375795.1 Methylibium sp. | reverse complement strand
GCCACATTGAAATCCAGGTGCTGGCGGACCAGCACCGCAATGTGGTCTACCTCGGCGAGCGTGATTGCTCCATGCAACGCCGTCACCAAAAAGTGATTGAAGAGGCGCCGGCTCCGCACATCCCGCGCAAGCTGATCGAGAAAATTGGCGAGCGCTGCGCGGCGGCGTGCAAGCGCATTGGCTACCGCGGCGCTGGCACCTTCGAGTTCTTGTACGAAAACGGCGAGTTCTATTTCATTGAAATGAACACGCGCGTTCAGGTCGAGCACCCGGTGACCGAATTCATCACCGGCGTGGACATTGTGAAGACCCAGATCATGGTGGCGGCGGGCGAAAAGCTGCCGTTCTCCCAGCGCCAAGTGCAAATTCGCGGCCATGCCATCGAGTGCCGCGTGAATGCTGAAGATCCGTATAAATTTACGCCCTCCCCAGGCCGAATATCAACTTGGCACGCCCCCGGTGGCCCTGGTGTACGGGTGGACTCTCATGCTTATACCAATTATTCAGTCCCGCCCCACTATGACTCAATGATTGGCAAAATCATCACACATGGTGATACCCGTGAACAAGCCTTGGCTCGTATGCGAATTGCTTTGTCTGAAATGGTAGTGGAAGGTATTTCAACCAATATCCCTTTGCATCGAGAATTGCTTGCCGATGCCAAATTTTTGGAGGGTGGCACCAACATTCATTATCTGGAAAGCTGGATAGATCAACGAACGCGCTGAAATGTTTGAACTGCAATTACAAACCACGGGCGAATGGGTGGAAATGCTCTCAGAGGCTTTGATCAATGACTTGGGGGCTGTATCGGCCAGCATCGAAGATGCCCATGCCAATACTGAATCTGAGCAGGCCTTGTTTGGGGAACCCGGGATGCCACTGCCAGGACCCGGCTGGGATCACTCGATCATCAAAACCTTGTTCCTTGAAAAATCTCAGGCACTGGAGGCTGTGGCCTTGATTCAATCCCAAGACTGGGGTCATTCTGTCAAGATTGGCCCTTTGGTGTCGGTGCCAGACGAGGATTGGGTACGACGAACTCAATTGCAATTTGAACCTGTACAGATCACCCCAAGTTTTTGGGTGGTGCCGAGTTGGCATGAGCCCCCAGCGCAGGCCGATCATGTCATTCGTCTAGATCCAGGGCTGGCCTTTGGCACTGGCACTCACCCAAGCACTCGTATGTGCCTGCGGTGGCTGGCTCAGCACGCTCAAGCTGAGCGGCCATGGCCGCGTGTGCTTGATTATGGTTGCGGCTCAGGCATTTTGGCCATTGGCGCTGCCTTGCTGGGTGCTCGGGATGTTATGGGGGTTGATATTGACCCTGCAGCGATCATTTCATGTCGCAGCAATGCCCAGGCCAATTCGGTCATGCTGACTGTCGGACCGCCAGAAATCGCTCAAGGTCTTTTCAGTGTTGTATTGGCCAATATTTTGGCCACTCCACTGCAACTTTTGGCACCTGTTTTGTGTCATCTTCTTCAACCCGGAGGCTCTTTGGTTCTGGCGGGCATCCTCCAAAGGCAGGCACAAGTATTGCAAAAAGCCTATGCAGAGTACCTTACTCTGAAAGTATCTGACGAAGAAGATGGCTGGATCTTGATGACTGCACAACGGAATACTCTATGATTCAAAAACTGGCCATCACTGCATCAGTTTGGCGTTTAACTCCTGTATCAGGTTCAATTTTTAGAATCATCTTTTCGCCATGAGCTTGGCTACACGGTGCACATCTTGTGCAACAGTTTTCAGAGTGGTTCAAGACCAACTCAAAGTCTCTGAGGGTTGGGTTCGATGTGGACGTTGTGGTACTGTTTTTAATGCTCTGGATGCCCTTTTTGACCTGAACCCTGGGCACGAAAGGACTCCTTCGTCATCACCGCACCCTGCCCCAGCCGGACGAGTGCCTCAAGAAGGCAAAAACCAGGCACCTGCTCGGAACAAAGAGACGTCTGATTCGTCTCGAAAAAAGCCCTCTGAGCCTGAGCCGCCTCCTTATGGGGGTCGATCTGATTTTGTCTCAGCTTTATTTTCTCCACGATTAAAAGGCCCCAAAGCCTTGGTCAATGGGCCCTCGGCCATCAATCCTGAAACATCCCCAAAGTCAAGAAAAAAACCACCAAGACAACTTCCACCCGGATCATATGAGATTGACAAAACAATCATTGCTGGTACCGAATCTATCACCGACACCACCGAAAAAAGCCATCAACCAGCTACCCTTGAATTTGTTCGATTGGCTGATCAAAAAGCCAAAT
>JBEIRS010000012.1:0-12077 GCA_040375795.1 Methylibium sp. | reverse complement strand
GATCATCGCCAAGCATCAATTTGAGGCCCAGCAGCTTGACGAAGCGGTGGCTTCTTTGACTTGGCTGAGTCAACATGCCCAGCTCGATGAGTTACGCGCTATCGCACATTTTCGTTTAGCCGGCGTTTTGTTTGAGCAAAAAAAGTACGATGACGCCTTGCAGTTTTTAGGCCAACCAGCTCCAGAGTCTTTTGCGGGCTTGCTTGCAGATCGTCGGGGTGATGTATTGCTGGCCCAAGATAAACGCTCCGAAGCCATTGATGCCTATACGCAAGCCTGGAAATTTTTGGGCGAGCAGCCGGATTACCGTCGCTTGGTTGAAGCCAAGCTCGGTACGTTGGGGGTTTCTCTGGGGGACGCTGCCCCACCGTCTTCTTTGGTCCCCGGAGCCTCCCCATGAAGCTTCTCACTGCTGACGTATCGATGTGGATGTTGAGGTGGATGTCCTGTTTCGTTTTTTTGTTGACTGCGTGTAGCAGTCCCAGCCCGCCAAGTCCCAGAGCACTTGAGCCAATAGCATCGCCGACCTTTGCTGCCCGCACTGTCTGGCAACAACATCTCGGTTCTTCAGTTTCTTTTCCACTGTCGGTGGCAGTTCAAGGCTCAGAGGCTCTGGCCTTGGCCAGTGATGATGGGCTGATTCGTGTCTTGAGTACAGAATCAGGGCAGTCGCTTTGGCAGCTATCTCTGGGGGAGCCGCTTCAGGCTGGTGTTGGTTTCGATGGTCGCGTCGCTGCGGTCGTGACCCGCAAGGGGGACGTGCTGGCCTTACAATCCAGTGGTATTCTCTGGCGCCAGTCTTTGCCTGTGCCTGTGGTTACGGCTCCTTTGGTGGCCGGTGAGCGTGTCTTCGTTTTAGCCAGTGACCGCAGCGTTCACGCCTTTGATGCCCTTGATGGCCGACGTTTGTGGGTATTTCGTCGGCCCAGTGATTCTCTCTCCTTGCTTCAGCCAGGTTTGTTGCGTGGCTTAGGTCGGGTTTTGGTGGTAGGGCAGGGGCCTCGGATGGTTGGCCTAGATCCTTCAACGGGCGCAGTACTTTGGGATACTGCCTTGAGCTTTCCGCGTGGCGTCAATGAACTGGAACGTTTGGCTGAACTTGTCGCGCCCTCTGCCCGGGTCGGTGATTTGCTCTGTGCCCGCTCATTTCAGTCAGCGATTGGTTGCATTGATACGCGGCAAAATACGTTGGTATGGAATAAAAATCTGGGCGGCACTCTGGGTGTGGCCGCTGATCACCATTTACTTTATGCAGCCGATGCCAGTGACCGCATCAGTGCTTGGCGAACCCATACCGGTGCCTCGGCCTGGTCACGTGACGCCTTTTTACATCGTGGCCTGACGGCTCCTGCCTTGGTGGGTTCTAGTCTTGTTTTCGGAGACCGGTCGGGCTTGGTGCATTTTCTTTCCCGCGACGATGGCAAGGATCAATTCCGTATCGAGACGGATGGCAGCGCCATTGTCTCTACCCCTGTGCCTGTGGGGGGTGCTGTGGTTGTCGTGACCCGTCAAGGCCGGGTGTTTTTAATACGCCCTGACTCTTTTTGAAGGCCGAGCTTGTATGAAACCGGTGATTGCCATTGTGGGGCGCCCCAATGTGGGAAAGTCGACTCTTTTCAACCGTTTGACCCAAAGTCGAGACGCCATCGTCGCAGATTTTTCTGGGTTGACCCGAGATCGTCATTATGGAGATGCCCGCCTGGGTGGGCGAGAGTTCATCGTGATTGACACAGGGGGGTTTGAGCCTGATCGTTCCAGTGGTATCGTGAAAGAAATGGCCAAGCAGACACGCCAAGCCGTGGCCGAATCTGATGTGGTGATTTTTGTGGTGGATGTACGGGCCGGTTTGTCGGCCCAAGATCACGACATCGCCGTCTACCTTCGAACAGAAGGGAAAAAAGTGTTGCTGGCTGTCAACAAGGCTGAAGGCATGGTCCATGCCCCTCAACTGGCTGAGTTCTATGAATTGGGAATGGGTGAGCCTCATCCCATTTCTTCGGCTCACGGGCAAGGCATTCGCAGCCTGCTTGAATCCGCTTTGCTTGATATTCCAGCGCCCGAGCCCCATACAGAAAGCCTCGATTCAGACCCCCATCGTCCAATTCGATTGGCCGTTGCAGGGCGGCCCAATGTGGGTAAAAGCACTCTGATCAACACCTGGTTGGGTGAAGAGCGCCTGGTTGCCTTTGATCTGCCTGGCACCACTCGCGATGCCATCATGGTGCCTTTCGAGCGGGCCGGTCAAAAGTTTGAGCTGATTGACACGGCAGGCCTGCGACGTAAAGGGCGCGTCTTTGAGGCGATTGAAAAATTTTCGGTGATCAAAACGTTGCAGGCCATCGCTGATGCGAATATCGTCTTGCTTTTACTGGATGCAACCCAAGGCGTCACCGACCAAGACGCCCATATCGCTGCTTATATTTTACAGAGTGGGCGCGCGGTGGTGCTGGCCGTGAACAAGTGGGATGCCGTGGATGATTATCAAAAAGAACTTTTACAACGGTCCATCGAACAAGGGCTGGCTTTCATGAAATTTGCCCCCCTTTTGCACATTTCAGCAGTTCGTCGGCAAGGTTTGTCAGCGGTTTGGAAGGCCATCTTTGAGGCTCATCAGGCAGCAGTTCGTAAAATGCCAACCCCTGTACTCACACGCCTTTTACATGAAGCCGTCGAATACCAGGCTCCGAAACGTGCTGGAATGTCCCGGCCTAAATTGCGATACGCCCACCAAGGCGGGATGAATCCACCCATCATTGTGATTCATGGAAACAATCTTGAACACGTCACTGATTCCTATAAACGCTATCTTGAAGGGCGTTTTCGTGCGCACTTCAAGCTGGCTGGAACCCCACTGAAAATCGAGATGAAAGTCAGCAAAAACCCCTTTAAGAATCAAGATTCTTAAATTTTCAGTAAGTTTTACTGAGTCTGTGTTAATGTCATAACCCCTCTTGAACTTTCAACACGGAAGATATCGTGAATCAAAAAAGCCAACTTTTACAAGACCCTTTTCTGAACCTTTTGCGCAAAGAGCATGTGCCCGTCTCCATTTATTTGGTCAATGGCATCAAACTTCAGGGCCATATTGAATCCTTTGATCAATACGTTGTTTTGCTAAAAAATACAGTCACCCAGATGGTTTATAAACATGCCATCTCAACAGTTGTCCCCGGGCGTGCTGTGAATTTTCAGGTTCTGGAAAATCCAGAGCAACCTTGAGGCTCGCATCAAGCCTGGTGTTGACCATCCCCTCTCATTGTGGAGTTTTTCGAGCATCGTCTTGCAAACTCGCGTCACCGGGCGGTCTCACTTGTTGATGATGCTTTTCGCATTTTCGTTTCTCATGAGACTCCCCAAGCCAACTTTTATGGCAAACCTTTCACGGACCGGCGTCAAAACATGTCCTCAGATGGTCAAATAAGCCCTTTGCGTTTGGTTTTGGTGGGCATTGATCTTGGGAAAAAATTTTTTTTCGACCCAGCCCTGGAGGAGTTGTCTTTGCTGTGTCGATCTGCAGGCAACCTTCCTGTTGCACAGGTGGTGGCCAAGCGTCAAGCCCCTGACCCCGCACTGTTTGTAGGCTCTGGCAAGGCCGATGAAATTAAAGTCCTGGTGCACGCCTGTCAAGCAGATGGTGTTTTGTTTGATCAAGCGTTGTCTGCGGCACAACAGCGCAATCTTGAGCGCCATCTTGGGGTTCCTGTGGCGGACCGTACTCTTTTGATTTTAGAAATTTTTGCGGCAAGGGCCCAGAGCCATGAAGGCAAGCTTCAGGTGGAATTGGCTCATCTCCAATATCTCTCAACTCGATTGGTTCGCCGCTGGAGCCACCTTGAGCGCCAACGAGGAGGCATCGGCACCCGCGGCGGTCCTGGCGAAACCCAAATTGAGCTAGACCGCCGCATGATTTCAGAGCGCATCAAGTCGCTCAAGGCCCGTCTTGAAAAGCTTAAAAAACAGCGTCGCACCCAGCGCCGTCAACGCGAGCGAAATCAAACCTTCCGGGTGTCTTTGGTGGGCTACACCAATGCTGGCAAATCAACCTTGTTCAATGCCCTGGTCAAGGCGAGAACCTTGACCGCTGATCAACTTTTTGCCACCCTCGATACCACCACACGCCAGCTTTATTTGCAGGATGTCGATCGTTCAGTGTCTCTTTCAGATACGGTGGGTTTTATTCGTGATCTGCCGCATAAGCTGGTAGAAGCCTTTGAGGCCACCCTTCAAGAAGCTGCCGAGGCCGACCTTCTCCTGCATGTGGTTGACTCAGCCAGCCCCACGCTTGGCGAGCAAATACAAGAGGTGGACAGGGTATTGTCTGATATTGGTGCTCAAAGTATTCCACAAATTCTGGTTTATAACAAAAGCGACAAGCTTCCAGAAAATCAACGTTCGCATGTTCTCTCGAGCATCCTTGAGCTTCAGGGGGTTCAGAGGCAAGGTGTGTTTGTCAGTGCCTTGCACAATGAGGGCCTGGAATCTCTGCGGAAAATCATTTCCAGCATGGCATTCAAGCACTCGCAAGATCTGGCTGATGTGAATCAGCCCGGGGCACAGGCTTGCGACACTGATCCCGAAACATTTTCTTTTTCAACCCAGCATGACCATGAATGAACTGCATGCAGTTTCCTCGCGGCCTTCTCAGGGGGCAGCCCCTGGCAGGTCACTCAGGAGTGCCGCCAAAGCGGCTCGTGACTTCACTTTCAGGGCCTTGCGGCGTGTGATCAGGCAAAAAATGCCTACATTGATTCTCAATGGCAACCGCCGTGGTGATGATGGCCCCCCTGATCTCGATGATCTTTGGCGGGACTTTAATCGCAAGCTGTCGGGCTTGTTTGGGCGGGGGGCGGGGTCTTCCCGCACGCCTGATCCCGATTTTCGTCCGGATATCAAAGGGACTGGGCTGGGTCTTGGGCTGGTGGCCGGCGTGCTTGCTTTGATCTGGGGTTCGACGGGTGTTTTTATTGTCCAAGAAGGCGAGCAGGCTGTGGTGATGTCTTTTGGCAAATACTCCAAAACGGTGGATGCCGGGTTTCAGCTTCGCTTGCCCTATCCGTTTCAGTCTCATGAAATTGTCCCAGTGACACGTTTGCGATCGGTCGAAGTGGGGCGAAGCGCCGTTGCAGTCAGCACGGGTCTGCGTGATTCTTCCATGCTCACAAAAGATGAAAATATCGTGGATATCCGGTTTACCGTTCAGTACCGGATCAAGAGCATCACGGAGTATTTGTTCGAAAACCTCTCCCCTGATGATGCAGTGACCCTGGCTTCTGAGTCTGCAGTGCGTGAAATTGTAGGTCGCAGCCAGATGGATTCTGTTTTGTATGAACGGCGCGACGCCATTCAAGAAGATTTGGTCAAATCGATACAATCTCAGCTTGATCGTCTTAAAACCGGCATTTTAGTCGTGAGCGTCAATGTGCAAAGCGTTCAGGCTCCCGATCAGGTTCAGGCCGCCTTTGATGATGCGTTCAAGGCCGGTGCTGACAGTGAGCGTCTCAAAAACGAAGGCCAAGCCTATGCGAATGATCTCATTCCCCGTGCACGTGGGGATGCTGCCCGCTTGCTCGAAGAAGCCAAAGGCTATAAAGCGTCGGTGATTGATCGAGCCAAGGGTGATTCTGAGCGTTTCATGAGCCTTCTTGATGAATACCAAAAAGCCCCCCTGGTCACGCGGGAGCGTCTTTACATTGATGCAATGCAGCAAATTTATTCCAATGTCACCAAGGTGATGGTAGACGGTAAGGGCCAATCGAATTTGCTTTATTTGCCCCTGGACAAATTGATTCAACAGGGGTCGGGCCAACTGGCTCCTTCAGCGGCCTCGCCTTCCCTGGGGAGCACCCCCACAACATCCTCTGATACATCTTCGCGCTCCAATGGAAGCCCCGATGCGCGCAGCCGCGACAATCAACGCAGTCGTGAGCGTGATAGCCGTTGAGCACAAGGACACACTTTATGAATCGAACTGGTTTCATTTTTGGTCTTTCCACGACCCTCCTTGGTTTGCTGGTTTCCAGCATGTTTGTGGTTGATCAACGCAAGTTTGCAGTGGTATATTCTTTCGGGGAAATCAAAGATGTCGTTGATGAGCCGGGCCTGCGCTTCAAGCTTCCGCCGCCCTTTCAAAACATCATTTACCTGGATCGTCGGGTGCAAACCCTGGATAGCCCGGATGCCCGTCCCATTTTTACCGCCGAGAAAAAAAGCCTCGTGATCGATTGGCTGGTCAAGTGGCGGGTTGCTGATCCCAAGCAGTTTATTCGCAATAATGGTGCGGATATTCGCCTGGAAACCCGATTGAGTCCGGTGGTGCAGGGCGCGTTCAATGAAGCCATTACCCGGCGCCCTGTTCAGGCTGTGTTAGCAACCGAGCGCGATGCCGTGATGCAGGATGTCCATTCCCGACTCAAGGAAGAAACCAAAGACTTTGGCATTGACATCCTTGATGTGCGCATCAAACGGGTTGATTTTTCCCCTTCGGTCACCGACTCGGTTTACCGCCGGATGGAGTCTGAGCGTAAACGTGTAGCCAATGAGCTGAGAGCCAACGGGGAAGCCGAGAAAGAAAAAATTCGTGCCGATGCAGATCGCGAGCGCGAGAAAATCATTGCCGAAGCTTACCGCGAGGCTCAAATTATCAAGGGGGCCGGTGATGCTGAAGCTGCGGCTGTTTTTTCCAGGGCTTTTGGTCGTGACCCCCAGTTTGCTCATTTTTACCGCAGCCTAGACGCCTATAAAGCCAGCTTTAAACATCGTTCTGATGTTTTGGTCATTGATCCGAACAGTGATTTTTTTAAGGTATTTCGCAGCGGCTCAAGCGGCTCTGGAAAAAATTAAGTTCTTGGCTCGGTCCGTGTTTGCTTTATTCAGCCTCTCTTGAGGCTGCGTAGGTCTTCGGCTGGCAAGACAGATTTTCAGGCCCATGATTCGCGAATTTGCCGACGTAATTCATTGATGAGTTGATCGCAGCGTATATAGTCTTTTTGCTCAAGGAGATTTTTCAATTGGTGTTCATTGTTCAATGCCAGTGTGTGTCCATGCCCTCCTGAGCGATGGTTGTAATCACCGACATATCGGTGGCAAGCCAGGGCATCCCAATCAGTGCCTTCGGGGCTGAAAATTTGTAAAGTCAAATAATAATCCTCCATGTATTTCATGTCATCAAAATAAATGGTTTGATGAATTGAAAACTGATTTAAGTTGAGCATGAAGCTATGAATGGGAGCATGGTTGTCCTTGTAATAATCAGGATATGTCAAACCGCGTTCGAATCTTCTCTGCCGAGACAATAAAAAATTGTCGTGATCAAGATGGGCCACATAGACCCGACCGAATGTGGCGTTTTTACCCGTTTCTTCAAGCCGGGCCAGCATCCAGGCATAGGCATCATTAAAAACGATGTCATCATGGTCAAGGCAGGCGGCATAGCCTGTGGCGGCCTTTCGAAGGCCCTCATTGAGCATTTTAGAGCGCAGGTCGGGGGTGGCCGCAGAACTGCTGTACTGAAGCCAGATCGGTTCACATTCAGGCCCCCAGGGAAGCGTATTGATATGGTCTTGAAGCTCACGCAGGCGTGGCTCGGGGATGTCTTGGACGGTGAGAATGGGCTGTACATGACAGCCCTGTTGAGCCACTAGAGAATGTAAGGCATTCAAGAGCTGCTCTGGGCAGCCGGCTGCATGGTAACGCACGATGGTACGGACTCGGGGAGCATGTGCGTCTGGCCCCGTTTGGGCGCCAATCCGGGTTGCTGCAGCCTGCGAACAAATACGCAGCCAGACGGCAGGTTCAGGCGGGTAAAGCACCACGTCTGTTGCGGGTGGCCCTTC
This sequence comes from Methylibium sp., assembly GCA_040375795.1. Classification (GTDB taxonomy): domain Bacteria; phylum Pseudomonadota; class Gammaproteobacteria; order Burkholderiales; family Burkholderiaceae_C; genus CANHBY01. The sequence continues at coordinate 4,245 of JBEIRS010000012.1, read as the reverse complement.
AGGGGGGAGGTCGATGTTGCGTACATTGGCCACGACCGCCACACCTTCATGACGATGAGCCATCCGCAACATTCGCAAAAGTGCTTCCGGGGCCAATAGGCAAAGATCATCAATTTGTAGGCGCCAATAGGAAGCATTCAATTCAAGGGCAGAGCTGTTGCGGAGATGGTCATGAACCGAGGACAACTCGACATGATTGGTGAGCCATTCGGCATCAACCATTGCCAGGCTGGCGCGGAAAAGTTGATGAAATTTGCGTGCACTGGCAGGCTCGGTTTGAAGCCTTTTTTGGGCGACCGGCCCAAGATGAATGTGCACCTTCAAGTGGGGAGGAAGATCAATTTCTGGTGCCGAGCTGCTGTAGGGTGTGCCGCACAAGGCCCGCCCAATGACATTAAGGTAGCCATAGCCTTGAGTCGTGTCTGGCTCAAGATGAGCGCCTTCAGCCCATTCATTCCAGGCATTGACCACGACAAATCGGCGGTCAGCGGGCAGGTGCTGGCGTGCATCCTGAATCAAATGCTCCAACCAGTATTGCATCTGGGGCAGTGAAAAACCATGGACGATGTGAGCTTGCGCGCCATAGCGCGGCGTGTTGTCCCACACGGGCACAAGAGAGCGGAATACGGTATCACCGGCTGGCCTGGGTGTGCGTGTGTAATGCTCAACCACCGCAGAATAGTCAAGCACTGGATGAGTCATTGCCCGGTAAGCACCAAGGGATGGATTGCTTGCAGGAACAGCCCCGTCAGTCCAGTCATGCAGGACACGTTCTTGGGCGGCATCCATGCCAAATTCTTCAGCACTCAGCGCCCCTCGGGTCAGAGTGGCAATCACGTAGGGTGGGGGCAGGCCGTGCTCTGCACAGACTTCTTGCCAAATTGCCACGTATTGACGGCTATCGGGGATGGAGGAGGGCCGATAAATAGACAGCACAGGGCGGTTATCGATGCGAATATATCGGGAATCACGAAAAAAAGGGATGAGGTATTTGATAAAGGCCCGGGCATCTTGAGGGGAATATTCTTGGCCCAGTAATACTTCTTGTTCATTGCCATCCCAACGGCGCGTCCAGTTTTCGTTGGCCCAACAAAAACAAAACGGCATGCGGATGTCTTGGGTTTGTAAAAGGGTTTGGGCAGGTTCTTCCAAAATCATCCGGCCACTGAACCAATAATGGTAAAAAATCAGGCCGTACACCCCAGCGTGACACATTTGAGCCCATTGCTTGCGTAGAACTTCAGGTCCATGGAGGTCGTAATAACCTGTATCAGGGTGGGGGATATGGGGCTGGTAATGGCCGAGAAATTGGGGTTGGGCTGAACGAACTTTGTACCATTCGGTAAACCCTTTGCCATGCCACTCGTCATTTTCCGGGGTGGGGTGAAACTGTGGCAGGTAATAGGCCAAAACTTTGATGTCTGTTTCACGGACACGGCTTGAAAAATCAACGGGGCGTTCAAAAGTGGGACCTGGTTGGCTTTGCTCGCTCCAGGTTTGTAAGGTATAAATGGTGGCCGGGAATTGCTGTCGCAGGGCCTTCAACCAGGTGTCAGGGCCTGGCTGTTCACTGCCTTCTACCAAATTGATCAATGAAGCCAGGGCTTTTTCAGAGGCCCAAAACATCAGTCCAGTTTGCTCAGGCTGGGGTTGAGTGGGAGGTGACCGCCAAGGTTGATGTTTCAATTCTGGTTGGCTGATGAATCGAGGGGAGAAACTCGTTGATTTTGGTGGCCTGAGTAAAAGCGTGCTTGCCGTGGTTTCCAGAAGGTGCAACATTTGCCGCACACAAATCACGTCAGCACACAGGGTGCTCCACATCTCATGTACCGCATCAAACGCATGCTCGGGCTGAAAACCAATGTGCTCATGAATGTGAAGCCAGAGCGAATCTGTTTGTCTTGATTCAAGCAAAGTCTTGACAAAGCATGCAAAGGGAGTACCTGTGGCTTCTTTATATATCTCAAGACTGACACCCGGGGGCAAAGGGGGCGGGGCTTGCGTCGAGCCCGAGCCAGCTGACAGGGTCAGGAAAAGTTTAATCTGAGAGGGCCACTGTGACACCAAATTCAACCATTGGGGAAGCCTGTCAGCGTGTTGCAAATGAAGGTGTACAGCCAAACGTGGAGGCCAAGGGCCCAAAGAGGCTTGCCCGTAGGGGTCAGGGAACCATGGCATTTCTGTCCAGGGGGGTGATGAGGGCAGAGCCAGTGTTGGGGCCACCACGTCAGGAGGTAAGGGGGGCGCCAGCGGATGCCACTGAAGCTTTCTGCGGCGCAGGTCTTGGCAGGCAACAAAAATTGCTTGACTCAGCCCTTTTTGGCGTATTTGAGCGCATAAACCCCTGAAACGCGAGGGAGTTTTCAAAAGATAGCGCAGCAGAACCCAGAAACCTTGACCCCAACTGAAGCCTGTGTATTTGGAAGCAGAGATGGTGTAAAAATGGCCGTCGGTTCGCGCAATCGGGCGTGCCTCAGTTTGCCCAAAATCAAGGAAGTGCAGCAAAGGGTTGATGTTGGCATTGGCAACATCAGGATAACGCTGAAGATAAAACTTGGTTGAAAATTCTGGAGAGGGGTCAAGACCCTCACGCCAGCCAATTTGAAGATAGTGGCGAACCAGCCGAGCGGGTGAGGCTCCTGCCAGGGCACTATGCTGTTCATAATGTTCAGGATCGAAAAGACCACTCGTGACAACACGGCTGGTAGAAGAAGCGCGGAAAATTTTTGCCATGGAATAAAAAGATATTTGCGTCACAGAACTTCTGTGGAAGTTCCTTTATTGCCTAAGCCATGATTGTAGGTTTTAGAATCGAGATGGCACCACCCTCATGATGGTCAAATATCTTTTAAAACTCATCATCGGTGATCCAGCGCCATGGTGTCAGTCCGCCATATCACCCCAACCAAGGCCCAACCCTTATGGAAAACTGGTTTGTTCCTGATACTCCGTTCCCTCTTCCAGCGTTTGATGATGTTTTGGTTTTGGCACCCCATGCCGATGATGAAATTCTCGGTTGTGGTGGGCTTTTGGCTCAATTGGCACCACGAGGGGCTCGGATCAGCGTCTTACTTTTGACAGACAGTGGGGGCTACTTGAGTGGTTCAGAGCGTCTGGAGTATGCTCAGATGCGTCTTGAAGAGTCAAAAGCGGCCGCAGCTCTCGTTGGAATCCAGGCCGTGCATGTCCTAGACATTCATGACCGCCATCTGGGGCACGCCCCCAAAGCGTTGATGCAGATTGTGCAGGCCATTCAATCGGCCAAGCCAGACCTGCTGCTGGCGCCAGCACCCTCAGAAATTCACCCTGATCATATTGCTGCTGCGCGCTTGGCTCTGACTGCCCTTGATTACCTAGCTCAGCAGGCTTGGCCTGTTCCAGAACTTTGGCAATACGAGGTCGGTCAGCCGCTACAAACGAATTGTTTGATTGACATCACTCCCGTGATGGAGATCAAAAAGCAGGCCATGCAGTGTTTTTTGTCTCAAATCAAGCAGCATGATTATGTTCAACATATTTTGGCACTCAATACCTATCGAACCTACAGCTTGCCAATGAATTTGGGAGTGAGGTGGGCTGAAGCTTATCGGCGCTTCACGGTGACAGACGTTCAGCATCTCTTGCAATATCAGAGCTCAACACATCATCTGGGGCTGTTGAGCCGAATGTCCCAGGCGTTGGAGGTGGCACAGGCTCAAAGTGAAACTCAAGCGCTTCATTGGCATGAGTTGATGTCCCTTTCCCTGCCTAGCAAGTTGAGCGAATTGACTCAAGCTGTTTCCAGATCGGAGCAAAGCAGCATCGATCATCAAAATAAAATTCTTGCTGGGCAGGCACGTTGGGAAGTTTTGCTTGATCAATTCAAAGACATCTACTCGGAATTTCGGGCCGAAAAAAATGACATCACCCGAGAATTGGGTGAGGCATTCTCACGCTGGGAGCAACAGGTGAGCAGCAATCAAGCCTTGCTTGATCGATTTGAAAAACTTCACGCCACGCTGCTGGATGAGCATCAAAAAATAGTGAGATCCAGGTCATGGCGGGCAACGGCAGCTTTTCGCTGGCTAGGGCATCGGTGGCGCCAATTGGGTAAGCGCGATGGTGGTTGATCAGCGAAAATCTGCATCGCCCCCCATCAAAAACCACGCCTTTCGGTAAGATTCTGCAGACGGCCCGTGAGGCCAACAGCTGCCAGGCACCCAAACATCCATGGATCGTTTTTGTACATCATGGTGCTCAAAGAGG
>JBEIRS010000160.1:0-4011 GCA_040375795.1 Methylibium sp. | reverse complement strand
TGACACTGATGTTCCGAACAGCGACGGCGGCTTGCTCTTGAATTGCTTCCACAGGTGAGCGAAGCAGAGGCGCGTCAGCTGGTAATCTGGATTTTGAGCCTTAAATAATAACTGTCAAACTGGCGTGACTGAGTACTGTCATATCAAGGCGCGATTGTTTCACGTGGAACAATCCCGTTTTTCAGCTTTGGCGCCCTTGTGTAGGGAATAAGAGTATGTTTTTTCCTCGAACATTTGATGTGATTGTGGTGGGTGGCGGGCATGCTGGTACAGAAGCTGCCTTGGCCAGCGCCCGTATGGGGTGCACCACCTTGTTGTTGTCTCACAATATCGAAACCTTGGGTCAAATGAGCTGTAACCCCTCTATTGGGGGGATTGGCAAAGGCCACTTGGTCAAAGAGATTGATGCTTTGGGTGGTGCCATGGCGACTGCAACCGATGAAGCGGGTATTCAGTTTCGTGTTCTCAACAGTTCTAAAGGCCCCGCAGTGCGGGCCACTCGAGCACAGGCAGACCGGATGCTTTATAAAGCCGCAATTCGTCAGCGGCTCGAAAACCAGCCCTTTCTTTGGATTTTTCAAGGTGCCTGCGAAGATTTGCTGGTTTCTGGCGATACTGTCAGTGGAGTTCTCACACAAGTGGGGGTGGGATTTTCTGCCCTCACGGTGGTACTTACAGCAGGAACTTTCCTGAATGGCCGAATTCATGTTGGCCTTGATCATCACTCAGCAGGTCGAGCTGGAGACCCTCCTGCAATTCGCCTTTCAGCCCGCCTGAAGGAACTTGGTTTGCCCCAGGGTCGCCTGAAAACTGGCACCCCGCCGCGTATTGATGGCCGAACCATCGACTTTAGTCAAACGGATCAACAGCCGGGTGACCTAAATCCGATCCCAGTATTCAGCTTTATGGGAAGTGCATCACAACATCCTCCACAAGTGCCCTGCTGGATCACGCACACCAATGAGCGAACGCATGAAATCATTCGCTCTGGCTTTGGCCGCAGCCCCATGTTTACTGGCTTGATTGATGGTGTGGGGCCGCGTTATTGCCCCAGCATTGAGGACAAAATCAATCGCTTTGCTGATAAAAGCTCTCACCAAATTTTTCTAGAGCCAGAGGGGCTGACAACACATGAGTTTTACCCCAATGGTATTTCAACTAGTTTGCCTTTTGATATTCAACTGGCTGCTGTTCATTCTATTGCAGGGTTAGAGCAGGCTCATATTTTGCGTCCTGGTTATGCCATTGAATATGATTATTTTGACCCCCGCGGCCTTCAAACATCGTTCGAGACTCGATCAATCACTGGCTTATTTTTTGCAGGCCAAATCAACGGCACCACAGGCTATGAAGAGGCGGCAGCTCAAGGGTTGTTTGCAGGAATCAATGCAGCCTTGAAGGTTCGAGGTGAAACAGCATGGTTGCCACGTCGTGATGAAGCTTATTTGAGTGTTTTGGTCGATGATTTAACCACTCAGGGTGTGAGCGAGCCTTACCGTATGTTCACCAGCCGAGCAGAATTTCGGCTTCAGCTGCGTGAAGATAATGCAGATATGCGATTGACCGAGCTTGGCCGGCGTTTGGGCTTGGTTGATGATAAGCGTTGGGCTGCTTTTGAACGGAAGCGTGAAATTGTTTCACGTGAAACACAGCGACTTCAATCGTCCTGGATTCACCCTCATTCTCTCAATACCGAAGACAGTGAACGGCTGCTTGGTAAAAAGATTGAGCATGAATATCGTTTAACAGACCTATTGCGTCGCCCTGAATTGGATTTTGATCGAGTGAACGAAGTGGCTTTTGCCGCAGGGTTGAACAATATTGTTTCACGTGAAACATTGGCAGCGGAGCTTGGCTCTGCACTGGCGGCTTCAGTGATCGAGCAAGTGGAAATCAGTATTAAATATGCTGGTTATATTGAAAAGCAACGCGATGAAGTTGATCGCAGTATACGTTCTGAGAGTTTGCGGCTTCCTAAAGGCTTTGATTACAATCAAGTGCCTGCACTGAGTTTCGAAGTTCGCCAAAAACTTAATCAGCACCAACCCCAAACTTTAGGGCAAGCTGCTCGTGTTTCGGGCGTCACGCCAGCAGCAATTTCTTTGCTCTTGATCCACCTGAAGAAAAAAGGGTTGTATGACCTTACGGACTCATCAGCCTGAAAGCGCCCGTCCTTTTTCATTTTATTCAAGTGACTACAAACGGGTTGCTACGAACGACTTATAGCGATCTCTGGTAATATTTTGGGCTGTCCTCATGAACATCGCATTAAGCTCCCGTTGTAAAGAACTGGGCTTGTCTCTTCAACAAGCTGAGCAATTGCAGGCCTATCTTGATTTGCTTCAGAAATGGAATCAGGTTTATAACCTGACCGCTCTTCGTGATGGGGAAAAAATGCTCACTCATCACATTTTTGACAGCTTAAGTTTATTCCCTTCAATAAAACAGTTTGAAACTTCAAGTCAAAAGCGTCTTTTGCGTATCTTGGATGTGGGGAGTGGTGCTGGTCTTCCAGGAGTGGTTCTGGCCATTATCAGCCCCGAGGCCAGGGTCACCTGCATTGATCGCATCGGAAAAAAAGCAGCTTTTATTCAGCAGGCGGCGGTTTCATTGAAGCTCCCCAACTTGGCTTCTGTTCATGCTCGAGTTGAGCAATGGCCACATCAATCTTTTCATCTTATTATTTCTCGAGCATTTTCGAGCTTGGCTGATTTTGTGCAACTGAGTAGGCAGCATTTGGCAGCAGATGGGGTTTGGCTGGCCATGAAGGGGAAAGTGCCCTCTGATGAGTTGAATGAACTCCCTTCTTGGGTTGAAGTGTTTCACGTGGAACCATTACAAGTCCCTGATTTGGCTGCCGAACGCTGTCTGGTTTGGATGAGGGTCGGGCAGGGGTTGTGAAATACTCAAATGCATTTGTTCCACGTGAAACAAGGTAATGGAATAAAAGGAAATATGACAGCAGGATGTGCAGTGAAGGCTACTGTTTCACGTGAAACAATAGCGCTGTGATGTTGTTGTGCTTTCGCGTTGTTATGTCCTCAAGTCTTTTCAAATCAAAGTCTGCCTTGAAAAAAAACCTTTTTAGATCTGTTTAGCCGATTCTGGATGAATGTGCCTTTGATACACAATGACAAATAGGTTTTCTCATTGAAAACTATACCAACCTCAACCTCTTCACTTATTCACGAAGCAAGATCAAAAGCCATGGCCCGAATTTTTTGTGTTGCCAATCAAAAGGGTGGTGTGGGTAAAACCACTTCTGCCGTCAACTTGGCGGCGGGGCTCTCCCGCATTGGTCAGCGAGTGCTGCTTATCGATCTTGACCCCCAAGGTAATGCCACCATGGGGTCGGGGGTTGATAAGCGAAAACTCGCTTTGACGGTTTACAACATTTTGCTTGAAAATGCCACTATTGCCGAAGCTCGGCAGCGCAATGATCAGGTCGGTTACGATGTTTTGGGCGCCAATCGCGAGTTGGCTGGCGCTGAAATTGAATTGGTGAGCCTGGATCGCCGAGATCAGCGATTAAAATCAGCTCTACAACGGGTCAAAAAAGAATATGACTTTGTTTTGATTGATTGTCCCCCCAGTCTCAATATGTTGACTCTAAATGGCCTGTGTAGCGCCCATGGTGTGGTGGTACCAATGCAGTGTGAATATTTTGCTCTTGAAGGATTGAGCGATTTGGTTCACACCATCAAGCAAGTTCATGTCAATTTAAATCCTGAATTACAGGTCATTGGTATTTTGCGCATGATGTTTGACCCTCGAATCACCCTTCAGCAGCAAGTGAGTGATCAATTGAAAGAACACTTTGGTGAAAAAGTGTTTGATACAGTGATTCCGCGTAATGTGCGTTTGGCCGAAGCTCCCAGCTATGGTTTGCCTGGTGTTATTTTTGATCCGACATCACGGGGGGCGCAGGCGTTTGTTCAATTGGCCAAAGAGTTGGTTGAACGGGTTGGCAGCGACTTGTGTAGAGGTCCTCATCTGCCTTCCACAAAACAT
>JBEIRS010000201.1:0-3314 GCA_040375795.1 Methylibium sp. | reverse complement strand
GTCAGGGCCCAGCACAGGGACAACCACGGTATAAACCGTCACATCCTTGATTTGTTGGATATCACGCTCAAGACGCCGGCAATAAGAACAGTTGGGGTCTGAAAACACAATCATTTTGCGCAGGCCTGAGCCTTGCTTCCAAACCACCAAATCATGGCTTGGCAAATTGGAAAATAATTGGGCCGTGATTTTGGCAATGCGTTCTTGGGTGAGGTTGACACGCTGCCGGGTATCCATGATTTGGCCCTGAAATACGTAATTACCACCTTCGTCAGTGTAAAAAATATCAGTCCCAACCCTGATTTCATAAAGCCCGATGGGCCCTTTAGTGATTTCATCAATTTTTGGAAACTTTGGCATCCGCTCGCTGAGATTTTTTCGAATCACATCTTCTTGGGCCATGACAGACACTGCCCAAGGCAATAAAGTACACAAGGCGAATATTTTGAGCAAGCTGTGTTTGTTCATTTGAATTTGGGTTGAGTCAAGGTTGACGGTTTATGGGGCCCAAAGGCCATCACCCCATGGCGCGGCCCACCAAGTAGCCTTTGATGCCCGGCCAGTGCTCAACCCAGATCATGCCTTGATTTCTCAGGCTGCTGACGGCATGGTGAGGGTTTGAAAATAAGTGCATGAGGCCGCCAGTCCATTCTGCCACCAAGCGAGTCGGCAGAAGACGCTGGCGCTCATAGCGACGCAGCAACTTGACATCGCCCAAAGGCCGCCAAGATTCTCGTTGAGCCAACACATTTTTCAGGGCCACCACATCAGCTAAGCCCAAATTCAGCCCTTGGCCAGCCAAAGGATGCACGGTGTGAGCCGCATCACCCAATAAAACCCAAGCCGGCCCAGACCAGGAGGACACCTCTGTGCGTGACAGAGGCCAACTTGCGCGCGGGGACATCAAGGCCAAGTGACCTATGCTGGTATGCCGAGGCAGGGCTTGCGCCAGTGCTTGTTCAAATTCAGCGTTTTGCAGCGCCATGAGATGCTTTGCGCGCGCGGTAGGTACAGACCACACCAACGCGAAGGCCGGCTCGGCCTCAGGCCCTTGGGAGCATGGCAAAAGGGCTAAAACATCTGGGCATCGAAACCATTGATAAGCCACGCCCGCATGCGCGGTGGTTGTTGATAAGCGAGCAGCGATCGCGGTTTGCTGATAATCAATGTGCGTGCTTTCAAGCCCTGCCAGCAAATCCCGATGGGCCGAAAACTTGCCCTCACAAATGGCGACCAAAGAAGCCCTTGGTAAATGGGCTTCGGTGGGTAAAAGTTGAATGAGTGGTGAAAACCGAAGCGCTGTTTCCAGGGCGTGTTCAAGTGCATGGACATCGACAACCCAGGCCAGCTCACTGAGGCCATGCGCCCATGCTGAAAAATGAACCCTGGCATGGGCATCACCTTCAATTTGCATATCATAGACGGCAGTGACGGCATGCGGTGGGAGGGCATCCCATACCCGAAGCTCTCGCAACAGGGCAACCGATGCGGCATTCAGGGCATAGGCCCGGACATCATGACGCCCTCCACTGGGGGCTGCCGGCCACGGCAAAGCCACCCGCAAGCCCAGGCCTGCCATGCACAAAGCCAAAGCCCGGGCCACAACACCAGTGCCATGAATGAGAATATCGGTTGGCTGCATGGACAAGATTTTGACATTCAAGAGAAGATCCTGCCGAAAAAATAGTCAAAAAAAGTCTGCTTCAAGACTGGTTTTTTGAGCCATTCAATTTGGCAAATGCGACAGCCATGGCGCTGGGCGCCTCAGCTCCTTTTTTGAAAGGCGAAGCCTGCAATCGAAGCCCCCCACTGCGACCAGACGAAGACAGCCTCGCGCTTGCTGCCGCAGATGCTGAAGACTGAACCACGGTATCTAGTTTCATGGTCAGTGAGATGCGCTTGCGAGCCAAATCGACTTCAAGTACTTTCACCTTGATGATGTCTCCAGCCTTCACCACCTCACGGGCGTCATTCACAAACTTGTGGCTGAGCTGGCTCACATGAACCAGCCCATCCTGGTGAACTCCCAAATCAACAAAGGCTCCAAACTGGGCGACGTTGCTGACAGTCCCCTCAAGGGTCATGCCGACTTGGAGATCTTTGAGGTCTTCCACCCCGTCAACCAAACGCGCCACTTTGAAATCTGGACGGGGATCGCGACCTGGTTTTTCAAGCTCGCACAGGATGTCTCTCACAGTCATGAGGCCAAAATTTTCGTTGACAAACAATTCGGGTTTGAGCTGGCGGAGGATATCAGGGCAAGCAATGATGTCTTGAACTGGTTTTTGAATGGCTAAAGCCATGCGCTCGACCAAAGGGTAGGTTTCTGGGTGAACCGCAGAAAAATCAAGCGGGTTGTCTCCTCCACGAATGCGCAAAAAACCAGCACATTGCTCAAAAGTTTTAGGCCCCAGGCCGCTGACTTCCAGCAGCTGCTGGCGGTTGCGAAAAGCCCCATGGGTATCGCGCCAGCGCACCACATGGGTGGCCACATTTTTACTCAAACCCGACACGCGCGACAATAAAGGCACTGAGGCCGTGTTGAGATCCACCCCCACTGAGTTGACGCAGTCTTCGACCACGCTGTCGAGGCTGCGGGCCATTTGACTTTGATTGACATCATGTTGATATTGCCCCACCCCGATACTCTTAGGGTCAATTTTGACCAATTCAGCCAGAGGGTCTTGGAGGCGGCGGGCAATGCTCACTGCGCCGCGCAAAGTCACATCAAGTTCAGGCAATTCTTGGCTGGCGTACTCGCTCGCTGAATAAACCGAGGCACCGGCCTCACTGACCACAATTTTTTGCACCCCCAAAGCGTGAGGGTCAAGCGCTTGGAGACGCTTGATCAGATCAGCGGCCAAACGGTCGGTTTCACGGCTGGCGGTACCGTTGCCAATGGCAATGATATGAACCCTGTGCGTGAGGCACAAATGAAGCAGGGTCTGCAAAGACCCTTCCCAGTCTTTGCGAGGCTCATGGGGGTAAATGGTTGACGTGGCAAGAACCTTGCCCGTGGCATCAAGCACCGCCACCTTACAGCCGGTGCGAACACCAGGGTCTAAGCCCATGACGATGCGGGGGCCAGCAGGGGCTGCCAAGAGTAAATCACGCAAATTTTCTGCAAAAACCTTGATGGCCACTGCCTCAGCCTCTTCGCGCAGACGGCTAAAAAGATCACGTTCAAGGCTGAGACTGAGTTTAACCTTCCAGGCCCAGCCGATGCACTTGCGTAAAAAGTCATCTGCGGCCCGATTGGTATGACGCCAGCCCAAATGCAGCGCAATACGCGCCTCGGCTGGGCTCAAGGTGGT
>JBEIRS010000157.1:0-4038 GCA_040375795.1 Methylibium sp. | reverse complement strand
TTTCTTCTTCCAGAGTGGAATACCGATCGACCGGCATCGGCCAGAGAATTGGCTGATGCGGCTTCTGAGCACGGTACTCATTTTATTTTGGTCACCAGCGTACCCCTGCCAGATCAATTTATGGACAATGTCCTGGCCTCGGCCCAAGGTGCAATTACTGGTGAAAAATTTCATCGCTTTGACGTCAATTTCATCGGAGCAGGGGAAACGCTCTCTGCGGCTGTTGCTGCATTGCTGGCCTCAGGCGCTGAGGTGCAAGATGCCACAACAGATGCCCTCGCGTTTCTTTCTCAATGTTTAGATGCTGGTTTCCGCCCTGGAATGGGTCATGTGATACCAGACCGCTTTTTTTGGGCTCAAAACCCAAGTGTCGAGGACATTGAGGATACCGAGCCTTCTTTAGACGAACTTTCATCAACTGGTCACGGGGGGCGTCAAATTCATTAAGTGGCGCAAAGCTCTCCAAAGAGGGCTTTTCCTTGTCTTTTCAACGACTAACGCACACTCTATCGCATGAGCACTGTCACCAATTCAGGCCTCTTTAATCGCGCGGAAAAAGTTATTCCTGGCGGTGTTAATTCTCCCGTTCGCGCTTTTAAGGCAGTCGGCGGATGCCCGAAATTTATTTCGAAGGCACAAGGACCTTACCTGTTCGATGTGGAAGGGAAACGATATATCGACTACATCGGTTCCTGGGGTCCTATGATTTTGGGGCATGGTCACCCGGCGGTACTTGACGCTGTGAAATTTGCCCTGAATGAAGGAATGTCTTATGGCGCGCCTACTTTGCGTGAAATTGAACTCGCAGAAGAACTGCTCAAGTTGGTGCCCTCAATGGATCAAGTACGTCTTGTAAATTCTGGAACTGAAGCCGCCATGAGTGCACTTCGTTTGGCCAGAGGTGTCACAGGCAGATCCTTGATGATCAAATTCGAAGGCTGTTACCACGGTCATGCCGATGCTTTTTTGATTAAAGCGGGATCAGGCTTGGCGACACTCGGGCACCCGACCAGCGCAGGCGTTCCTTCAGAAGTGGCCCAGCACACTTTGGTACTGACTTACAACGATATTCAGCAACTTGATGACGCCTTTAGGCTGCATGGCAATCAAATTGCCTGCGTCATGATTGAACCGATTTGCGGGAATATGAATTTTGTACGGGCATCTGTGCCGTTTATCAAACGATTGCGCGATCTGTGCAGCGAATACGGCTCCTTGCTGGTGTTTGATGAGGTGATGACAGGTTTTCGAGTGGCCCTGGGAGGAGCTCAAAGTCTCTATGCCAAGGCCCTTCCTGGCTTTACTCCAGACATCAGCCTCTTTGGCAAGGTTATTGGTGGCGGCATGCCTTTGGCTGCTTTTGGAGGGCGTCGAGAGGTGATGTCACAACTGGCACCGGTCGGCAACGTTTATCAGGCCGGCACACTTTCAGGTAATCCGGTTGCTACAGCATGTGGTCTGGCTACTTTGAAAGAAATTCAGCGACCCCAGTTTTTTGAGCATCTGAGTCAGACCACCCAAAGCTTGGTTCAGGGCCTGCTATTTCATTCAAAAAATGCCGGCATTCCGATGATGGCTGACAGTGAAGGCGGGATGTTTGGCTTCTTTTTTATGAACGAAAATGGGTGCAATCTGCCAAAAAACTACGCAGAGGTGATGTCAACCCATCAGCCTCGATTTAACCAATTTTTCCATGCGATGCTGGGTCGTGGCATCTATTTGGCCCCGGCGCTTTACGAAGCAGGCTTTGTCAGTGCGGCTCACACCAACATCGATCTGCAATTCACCCTCGACGCTGTCTATCAAAGCCTGCACTCCCTTCACTAACGGAAATCATTGTATGCACATCCATATTCTTGGAATATGCGGTACTTTCATGGGTGGATTGGCCGCCTTGGCCACACAAGCAGGTCATCGGGTGACGGGCTGTGATATCAATGTCTACCCGCCAATGAGTGATCAATTGCAGGCATTGGGTATTGATTTGATCGAGGGGTTTGGCAGCGACCAGATCAACATCAAACCAGACATGTTTGTCATTGGGAATGTCGTGGGCCGTTCAAACACCAACAATTCAAAACAATTCCCTTTGATGGAATCCATTTTGGACAAAGGTCTGCCTTATATCAGTGGGCCTGAATGGTTATTCGACCATGTCTTGCAGGGCCGTCACGTTCTTGCAGTAGCAGGCACTCACGGAAAAACAACAACCACAGCCATGCTGGCATGGATTCTGGAAAAAAACGGCCTGCAACCTGGCTTCCTGATTGGAGGGGTACCCGTCAATTTTGAAGTTTCCGCAAGATTGGGTCACCTGCAACCTTCGAGCCCTTTTGTCATTGAAGCGGATGAATACGATACTGCTTTTTTTGACAAGCGAAGTAAGTTTGTTCACTATCGCCCTCGCACAGCCATATTGAATAATCTTGAACTTGACCATGCAGACATCTTCGCTAGTCTGGCTGATATTGAGCGCCAATTTCACCACTTGGTCCGCACCATACCTTCATCAGGCCGGCTGATCGTCAATGCCAGAGAGCAAAGTCTGGAGCGCGTCTTGGCGATGGGCTGCTGGAGTGAAGTCATTCGGTTTGGTGCCCGAAAAGAAGCTCCTGGTGAATTAAGAGCCCGTGGTGAGCCTCATGCCTTTGATGTTCTTCGTGGCAGCATGAAAATTGCTCGGGTTGAATGGTCACTTTTGGGCGAGCATAATCAGCTGAATGCGCTTGCAGCCATTGCAGCCGCGGAACATCTCGGCGTTCAACCTGAGCAGGCAACTCAGGCACTGGGGACTTTTAAAAATGTTCGCCGCCGGCTTGAGCTGAGGGGCGAAGTTCATGGAATCAAGGTCTACGATGACTTTGCTCACCATCCCACCGCCATTCGAACCACCCTTGATGGCTTGCGCCGCAGGGTCGGTGCTGAAAGAATTTTAGCTGTGTTTGAACCTCGCTCTAACACCATGAAACTTGGTAGCATGAAAGCCCAACTTCCCTGGTCATTGGAGATGGCCGATCTCTCTTTTTGCTACAGCAGTGGGCTTGATTGGGATGCAAATCAAGCTTTGGCCCCGCTGGGTGAATCAGCCTTTGTATGTTCCAACATTGAGCCATTGGTGGATCAAGTGCTTCAAGTTGCTCAGCCTGGAGACCATGTACTTTGTATGAGTAACGGAAGTTTTGGATGCATTCACGACAAGCTTTTGACAGGCCTGGGTTCAAAGAAATTTTTATAAAACTGATTCTGAATAAATGCATGCGCTTGGCTTGAAGGTGAGTGCCCCCCCCTGCTCAAGGGGGAAAAGCAAAATAGCAGCCCCTAAATTCAAACGATTGATGTAGCATTTTATTGTTCAGGCCAGCATCGCTGGCGTGACATTCGATGCTATCAAGCTCTGTTTTTGAACCCTGGCCTTGATGGCTATACGACAAAATAATCTACTTTCTGACAGCGATTCGGTCAGCGTCATCTGGCCGAAATTGCCATACATATCAAGACTCAATCCATGTTGATTCACCTCTTTCGCCAAAATTTAATCGGCTGCCTGGTGGTGTTGATGGCCAGTATGTCGACTGCATTTGCGCAACAAATTCCCCTTGCCCAAGAAGCTGGTTTATCTGATCAACTTCGCTGGGTTCCCTTTGATAAAGGCCGCGCAGATCTTTCCAAATCAGCTCAAGAATCTATCAAAGCTTTTGCTCGAAAAATCAATTCACAGGTCATTATCACGGTGACAGGGGAGGCTGAAGACAATCCAACGTTGGCTCTTGCAAGAGTTCGATTTTTGGTGAACCTACTCAAAAGCACCGGGATTTCCAGTCATCGGATTGTTGGTGTTCTTTCTCATACTCCCCAGCATGCTCCATCTATTTCTTGGACTGCTCCCATCTTGAAACCCAATCGTCCCCGAAAACCTGGCTCGGCCTCCCTGGAGGGGCGGCCTCTTTCTAATCAATTTGACATTCTCATGAGTGATGGCCACTTGGCTGTGACCTTGATCCGTTGGGCTTGGCTTCATGGTCATCAAATCGAATGGGC
>JBEIRS010000095.1:0-5967 GCA_040375795.1 Methylibium sp. | reverse complement strand
TTTGTCGGCCTGTGGAGACATTCGCCGATATTTTTGCCAGTGTCTGGTGGCATCAGTCTGCGTCAGCACTGAGAGCGGCTTGGCGCCCCGCGCGCAAAGCCACTCGAATGCAGCAAGATTGATGAAACGAGACACTAAGACACGAGACCCGTGACACCTCCTCGGCCTTGACCGACAAGCCCCCCCCCATTGATGCGCCCTGACTCACTATGCTTCGTTCCAAGTATTGCACGATTTGGCTCATGACACTTCACTTGGTTTTGAGTTTTTCTTTTCAGATTTCTTGGGCCTCTGGGGAGGAAAAACCTCAAAACCTGCCCTTGATTTCACTGTCGGTGGGTATTTATAAACTCCAGGCCATGGTGGCCGAAACCCAAGAGCAGCGTCAAATGGGCCTAATGTACCGCAAAAGCATGGCCCCCAATGAAGGCATGCTGTTTATTTTTGAAAGCTCGGCCCGCCAGTGTTTCTGGATGAAAAACACCTTTTTACCGCTTTCAGCGGCTTTTGTGGCAAATGATGGCCAAATTGTAAACATTGTGAACATGGAGCCCCATTCTCTGGAGTCACATTGTTCGAAAAAACCGGTACGGTGGGTGCTTGAAATGCATCAAGGCTGGTTCCAAAAGCGAGGGATCCAAGCCGGAGACCGAGTGACAGGCTTGGTTTTTGGAGCCACGCACTCACCCTGAGAACGCCGCCTGCTTGATTGCAAACGATCACCCAACGTCGTCACCCCGCATAGGCCCTTGCATCACGATTCAATTTTGCAGGATCCACTCTATAAGCTGATTTGTCATGAGTAACTGAGTTTTTATTTGTTTCAATTTTAGAGCGTGAGGGCATGATGCAGAGTTTAATCACCCGCTTCAATGGAGATCGCTCATGCCTGTAAGACGTCAAGTCGTTCAATGGTTGGCTACCGCTGTATTCGCCAGTGCGTCATGGGGTGCTTGGGCTCAAAGTGTGAGCCTGCTGAATGTGTCTTATGACACTACCCGTGAACTGTATGTTGAGTTCAATACCGCATTTGCTCGCCACTGGAAGGCTAAAACAGGCCAAGATGTGTCGATCAAACAATCTCATGGTGGGTCTGGCAAACAAGCCCGTGCCATCATTGATGGCCTGGAAGCTGATGTGGCGACCTTGGCATTGGCCGGCGATACCGATGCCTTGCATTCCATCGGCAAATTGATCCCCCAAGACTGGCAAAAACGTTTGCCCCACAACAGTTCACCTTATACCTCCACCATTGTTTTTGTGGTTCGAGAAGGCAATCCTAAAAATATTAAAGACTGGGATGATCTCGTCAAGCCTGGGGTCAAGGTGATTACACCCAACCCAAAAACATCAGGAGGAGCGCGCTGGAATTATTTGGCCGCCTGGGAATTTGCCAAGCGAAAACATGGCAGCCCTGCTGCAGCGCGAGACTTTGTGAAAAAATTGTATGAAAACGTTCCTGTGCTTGACACGGGAGCACGTGCGTCTTCCGTGACTTTTGGCCAGCGTAATCAGGGCGATGTGTTGATTTCTTGGGAAAATGAAGCCTATTTGCTCGACAAAGAATTTGGCACAAGGTTTGATGTGGTTTACCCCTCGATCAGCATTTTGGCGGAACCCGCAGTCACCCTGGTCGATAAAAATGTTGACAAAAAAGGCACCCGTGCCGTGGCCCAGGCTTATCTGGAGTACCTTTACACAGATGAAGCCCAGGATTTGATTGGCAAACACTTTTACCGCCCCACGTCCGCCAAAGCCCAAGCCAAGTATTCCAAGCAGCTTCCACCCTTGAAGTTATTCACAATTGATGAAGCTTTTGGTGGCTGGGCTCAAGCCAGCAAGGATCATTTTGCTGATGGTGCTAGTTTTGATCAAATCTATACCAAAAAATGAATTTTCAGCAGCTTCGTTCCGTCAGAGAAACCGTTCGCTGCGGCTTTAACCTTACTGAGGTTGCAGGGGTTCTGCACACCTCTCAGCCTGGGGTAAGCCGACAGGTTCGGGATCTCGAAGATGAACTGGGAATTGAGATTTTTATACGAGCCGGCAAGCGTTTACTGGGTTTGACCTCTGCAGGTAAAACCCTGCTGCCGATTGTTGAGCGAATTCTCCAAGAGTCTGATAACCTTCGGCGAGCTGGCGCTGATTTTCAGGGGCGTGAAGATGGCGCCCTCTCGATTGCAGCGACTCATTCACAGGCTCGGTATGTTCTGCCCCACGTGGTCAAGGATTTTCGTCAAAAATATCCTCGGGTGATTTTGCATTTGCATCAAGGGTCTCCGCGCCAAGTGGCCGAAATGCTGTTGTCTGGAGAGGCTGATATTGGTGTGGCAACAGAGGCACTCGCCGATTACCCCGAACTGGTGACTTTGCCGTGCTATCGATGGAGCCATAGTGTGGTGGTTCCTCCCGGGCACCTGTTGCTGACGCAATCCCCCCGTCTGAGCTTGCAAGATTTGGTGCAGTATCCAATCATTACTTACGACACGGGCTATACGGGCCGGGCCCATATTGACCGTGCCTTCTTTCAACGTGGGCTCAAGCCAAATATTGTATTGACCGCCATGGACGCCGATGTCATTAAAACTTATGTCGAATTGGAAATGGGCGTAGGTATTATTGCCTCAGTGGCTTGGGACGATGCCCGTGATACCCACCTTAGAATATTGGACGCCGGGCATTTGTTTGAAGTCAATACAACCAGGCTGGGGGTATTGCGACACCACTGGTTGTCGGGTTTTGCTTTTGGATTTATCGAAAGCTTTGTACCTACCTTGACGCGCGATGTTGTCAAAGAAGCCTTGACGCAAGCTTGAAATTCAAGCCTTGGTTTGAGATGTTTTGGTGCTGAGACTGCGCGCAGCATGACAGGCGGGATGCTGCGACTGCGCGCAAATGGATGGCTTTATGGTTCAAGCACGCATAATTTCTTCGAAAGGAATTTCTTTCTTGATGACGTTGGCTTTAGAGAGAACAAAGTCAGCCACATTTTTTAGCATCAAAATAGATTTTAATCGTGAAGATAACTCTGTCGAGTTGAAGGGTACTTTTTTTGTTTGATATGTATTTTGAAGATATTTAGAAATATCAGGGAGCTGATTTTGAATTTCCTCACGGGTGGGATGCAGATGATACTGGCTGGCTAATTCATCGGCGATCAGGGATAAACGCACACGATGCTCGGCCTGAGCTTGAAAAGCTTCGGTGGGAGTGTCGCTGGAAGGGCCTGAGCTTGAGGGTTCGATGTCGATGGGCTCTTGATTTTCACGCGCCTCTGACACAAGATCTTTGAGTTCAGATTGAAGAAAAATTTTGGGGACATCGAACTTGATGGCGTCAAGCAAAGCCTTCATGACAGTGTTTTGATTGCGAACGATCAAACTGACATCCAGCCGCTGTTGAAGGTTGCTACGAACCTCAGTGCGCAGGGCTTCGAGGGTTCCCTCAGCCACCCCAAGACCCTGAATGAAGGCTTGATCAAGCTCAGGCAGTTGGCCAGCTTCGATTTTGCATAAAGTGACAAGGAAATCCGCTTCTTTACCTGCGACAGTTTCATTTTTAAAATGATCTGGAAACTGCAGCAAAAAGGTTTTGGACTCCCCTTGCTTCATTCCTCGAACGGCTTTCTCAAAAGCTTCGGGCATGCTGTTTTCACCCATCACAAACTGAAAATTTTCAGCTTGGCCACCGTTGAAAATAACACCGTCAATTTTTCCTTCAAAATCAACGGTGACGCGGTCACCGTCTGTGGCGGGTTCGCCTGCAGGGCGCTCAAAAAAAGTGCGCGCCTCCTTGCGCATGAGATCAATCGCTTCCTCGATGGCGCTGTCGGGGATCGTTGTGCTGATATGCTCGATTGCAAGCGCTGTCAGGTCACCGATTTGAACCTCGGGATAAATTTCAAAAGTGACATCAAAAGACCATTTATTTTCTTCGCCCGTATTTTCTTTTGGAGTGATTTGGCTGATTCCAGCCACCTTTATTTTGGTTTCGGCAACCGCGTTGTCGAAGGCTTTATTGATTTGATCTTCCAGGACTTCTTTGTGAACTGACGAGCCATAGTGATTGATGACGATACTCATGGGTACTTTGCCAGGGCGAAAGCCATCAGCCCGAAAGGTTCGGGAGATTTTTTTCAGACGTGAGCTGACTTCTTTTTCAATCAAATCGGGCTGAAGTGTCAGGGTGATACGGCGCTCTAGCTTGTCCAGGGTTTCTACAGTCACTGCCATGGTGAAATTCCTTTGAGTTGAATTGCTGGTGCGCGGGGGGGGACTCGAACCCCCACAGTGTTTCCACCGTCAGGACCTAAACCTGGTGCGTCTACCTATTTCGCCACCCGCGCATACAGATAAAATACGGAAGAGGCGAGCCGTTTCGCCTCAGTAAATTGTCGAAGGGATGCCTTATTTTACCCCGTGGATTGCCGTTTTGGCTTTTCTTTGAAACAAAGCCGACGTGCTATGGCGTGGCACAGCCATCAAGACAATGGCAGTAAATGCATCTGCCGCCGGGCCCAATCCATCGCGCGGGTGAGGGCATGGCCCTCATCACAGATCAAAGTTTGCCGGCTGGACATGCCTCGAAGCCAAGTCATTTGTCGTTTGGCAAGCTGCCGTGTGGCCACAATACAGCGATCTGTGAGGCCGTCAAGTTGGTTGGTGGCCAAAGCTTCCCAGGTTTGGCGGTAACCCACACAGCGCATTGCAGGGAGGTCTGCATGCAGATCAGCGCGCTGCATGAAACCACGCACCTCCTCAACCAAACCTTGATGCATCATGCCTTGTAAACGCTGTGCAATACGCTCATGGAGCCAGCTTCGCTGGGCGGGTTCGAGGGAAAGTATGGGGGGCGGCGGGCGCTCAGGCCGGGCTTGCCTACGATGAAACTCAGACCATGCTTGACCACTGATATGGTAGACCTCCAAAGCCCGTTGAATTCTCTGGGAATCATTTGGCGCCAACCTTTGGGCCGTGACAGGGTCAACTCTTTGTAATTCCTGATACAGGCTTGCCAGCCCTTGCCTGTGAATTTGCCGGGAAAGTTCTTCGCGCACGGAAGGATCGGCTGGGGGCATCGGAGCCAGTCCATCAAAAAGTGCCTTGAAATAAAGCATTGTGCCCCCGACCAACAGGGGAAGATTCCCCCTCACGATGATATCGTGAGTCAGCTGAAGCGTATCTTGCACAAAACAAGCTGCAGAATACGCTTGGCTTGGCTCCATGATATCAATCAGATGATGAACCACCTCGGCCCGCTCCCTAGCGCTGGGTTTGGCTGTTCCGATATCCATCCCCCGATACACGAGGGCCGAATCGACACTGATAATTTCTACCTTTTTTTCTGATTCGAGGGCCTTGGCAATACTCAGGGCAAATTCTGTTTTGCCGCAAGCTGTGGGCCCGACCAAGCACAGGCAAGGTGGCAAGACAGGCATTTCAAAAACAAAAGGCATCATCGATGGAGGGGATGGTACCCCTGTACAAGCAGGGGTTGATAAGCACTGGCGAGTAATCTATCAATTTCTGCCTGCGCAGAAACGGAAACCTGATGACAGCTTTCAAGGGTGAGTATCTCTTTGCGGCGGTGCAATACTTTTTGCAAAAAAATTTGCACCCCCCAGATTCAATCTTATTTTTTGATCATTTTCGGGTTTAATCATTGATTGATTTTTGTACACCTTGCCCATGCTTTTAGTAAACGTATTTTTGCTTTGATACCAGGAGATCTTGAATGAATTCTTTGACCGAGTTGGAGGCCAAAGCGCTCCATGACCCGGAGGCTGAGCGTAAAGCAAAAATTTGTGCGCATATTGCTCAGGCCATCAGGGCCAAAAAACTGACTCAGGTGGCGGCTGCAAATTTACTCGGAATTGACCAAGCCAAAGTGTCTCGAATTACCCGAGGAAAATTTTATGGTGTCAGCGAAACAAAATTGTTATTGATGTTGGCCAAACTGGGGCATCAG
>JBEIRS010000231.1:0-2869 GCA_040375795.1 Methylibium sp. | reverse complement strand
GATTGTCAAGGTCTAGTAACACTGGGTTTTTTTCAAGCCGAATCAGCGAGCTGCGTCGCCACTCAGCCAGTTTGAAGGGGCCAGTGCCCACAGGGTGCTCTGAGATTTTTTCGCCGTAGAACTCGACCACTTCGCGGGCCATGGCACCCAGGCCATCACCCCCCACCAAGGTATAGAGAAACCGTGGGCGCGGGGCTTTGAACTCAAATTTCAGGGTATAGCGATCCAGTGTTCGTACCCCTAAAACTTCTTCATCGTAATTGAAGGCCTGTTTGTGTTTCAGGGCTTTTTGGCGCAACTCTTCCATCCCAAGCACACCAAGTTCAGCCAGGCTGGTATAACTTGGGCTTTTAAGGGCCGGGTCAAAGTAACGCTTAAAACTATAAACAAAATCCTGGGCCACCAGTTCGCGGCGCTGTCCTTGAAAGGCTGGGTCATCTGCAAAGTAAATGCCTGGGCGAATGCGAATGATCCAGACCTTGAAATTTTCAGCCGTTTCGGGCATCCCCAGCGCCACATTGGGCCGAATTTTGAAGGGGCGTGCCAGGTAATCGTAGTCATACAGGCCATCGAAAATATGTGAAACGATGGTGCTCGAATAAATGTCGCTGATTTGCGCAGGGTCAAAGCTGCTTTCCGCGGCCTCGAAAGCGTAATGAAGAATTTTTTTTGTGGGTGGTTTGGGGGCAGCCTGCTCACCCTGAGTCAGGGTACACACGCAAGCCAGCAGCAAGCCCAAGCAAATACGTTGGTTCATCGATGCCTGACCATGGGTTTGACACAAGTGGTCAGTATCTCATTCAGCAGGCCATCATCCATGCCATCGGCGACTAAAATATCAAACGCCGACATTCCTTGCTTGGCAACCGAATTTTTGTCTTTTAACCTTGGCCCCATTGGACATGACATCTTCAAGCCAATTTTCTTTGCTGGGACAGCGTCGGTTTGCCCCTTTTTTCTGGACTCAATTTTTGGGGGCAGGCAATGACAACCTTTTCAAGTTCGCGGTTGTCATGATGGTGACCTATCAATGGCAGGTGGCTTGGTTGCCCCCCGAGTTGGCCGGGGTAGTGATTGGGGGCATTTTCATTGCGCCGTTTTTCTTTTTTTCAGCCACCAGCGGTCAGCTGGCGGACAAGTTTGATAAAACGTATTTGATTCGTTTTGTCAAATGGCTGGAGCTGGCCATCATGGCTTTGGGGGCTTGGGGATTTTACAGCCTCAGCGTGCCCGTGCTGCTGTTGTGTGTGCTGTTGATGGGCTTGCACTCAACGATTTTTGGCCCAGTAAAATATTCTTACATGCCTCAGCACCTCAGTGAGCGTGAGCTCACCGGAGGCAATGCCATGGTGGAAATGGGCACCTTTGTCTCCATTTTACTGGGGCAGGTCGTTGGGGGCTTATTGATTGCCGTGCCTGAAGTCGGTCACCATCATGTGGCTTATTTATGCCTCATTGTGGCCGCGATGGGCTGCGTGTTTGCCCATTGGGTGCCATCCACGCCCGCCACAGACCCTGCTCTGCGCTTGAATTGGAACCCTTTTACCGAGACGTGGCGCAATCTTCGTCTGGCTCAAGAAAACCCCACCGTTTTTCGCTCTTTGCTGGGCATTTCCTGGATGTGGTTTTTTGGGGCGGCATTGATATCGCTATTCCCTGCTTTTGCCAAAGATGTGCTGCACGGTGATGAGCAGGTGGCCTCACTGCTGTTGGTGGTTTTTTCTTTGGGGGTGGGGGTGGGGTCTTTGATGTGTGAGGTTTTGAGCCGCAGGCAGGTCGAGATTGGCCTGGTGCCCTTGGGAGCCATCGGGATGAGCCTGTTTGCGGTCGATCTTTATTGGGCTTCAGGGGGCTTGACCGCGACGCAGATAGGGGGGGTGAAAGCGTTTTTAGCCCAGCCTGCCCACTGGCGTGTGATCGCTGATTTGGCTTTCTTGGCCATTTTTGCCGGGTTTTTCAGTGTGCCCATGTATGCCTTGATCCAAATGCGGTCTCAGCCCAGCCACCGTGCGCGCATCATCGCTGCCAATAACATTTTGAATGCCCTGTTCATGATTGTCAGCGCCTTGATGGTCAGTGGTTTGCTGGCACTCCACTGGACTATTCCCGAGATTATTCTTGCAGTGGGGATAGTGAATGCGCTGGTGGCAACTTATATTTTTTGTTTGGTTCCCGAATATTTGCTGCGTTTTTTGGCCTTTATTTTGACCCGGTGTATTTATCGTTTCAGGGTATTTGATGGAGAGCATATTCCAACCCAAGGGCCAGCTATTTTGATTTGTAATCATGTCAGCTTCATGGACCCCATCCTGATGGCGGCAGCCAGCCCACGTCCTATTCGTTTCATCATGGATCATCGGATTTTTGCCAGCCCCATCGTGAGTTTTATTTTTCGATTGGCAAAAGCCATTCCAATTGCACCCCAGCGCGAAGACCCCCAAATTTATGAACGTGCTTTTATCACCGCCCGAGAAGTATTGAACTCAGGGGAGTTGCTGGCCATTTTTCCTGAAGGGGCGATTACTCGGGATGGAAAAATCACTGAATTCAAAGGCGGAATCATCAAAATTTTGCAGGCCAATCCAGTTTTGGTGGTGCCTATGGCGCTGCAAAATCTTTGGGGGTCGTTTTTTTCACGCATGGATGGGCGGGCGATGTCTCGCCCGTTCCGGCGCGGATGGTTCAACTGCGTGAGTTTGGTGGTGGGGCGCCCCCTGGCCGCGGAGGAGGTCAGCTTGGCGCACTTACAGTCCTTGGTGCAAAAGCTGCACGATGAAACCCCAAAAGGCTCCGACATGACTACGGAACACCGTTGGCGCGGCCCAACGTGCCGCCTGTGGTGAAAAAAGCATCTCGCCTTGTACGGTGT
>JBEIRS010000118.1:0-5169 GCA_040375795.1 Methylibium sp. | reverse complement strand
TGGTCATCAACGACGCGGAGGCGGCGGTGGTACGGAGAATCTTTGAGGAGATGCTGACCATCGGCTCGCCCACCCAGATTGCCGCCAACCTGACGCTGGATGGCATCACGACCAAGGCGTGGACGACACAGGACGGCCAGACGCGAGCGGGCACGCGCATCGACAAGAAGTACCTGCACAAGCTGCTGCGCAACCGCATCTACCTCGGGGAGTTGTCGCACAAGGGCAGTTGGTACCCGGGCGTGCATCAAGCCATCATCGATCCAGGGCTGTGGGGGCGCGTTCACGAGGTGCTGGCCAAGGACGGTCACACTCGGTCGGTCGAGACCAAGATCAGGTCGCGCACCGACGCCTTGCTGCGCGGCCTGCTGTACGCGCCCCCGGAAAGCTCTTTTCGAAAGTTTCTCTCTGGTTTTCAGCCACGAGACACAAGGAGCCATCGAGCTGAGTCCTGGGAATACAACAAGGAAATGTACACGCGCCGCTTCGGTGATGTTCACACGCCCTAGTGTCCTGGTTTGCGGCGAGGACGCCTGTTGCTATGGGTACTCGCAAGATGCTTGTTGCCTATTCCAGCGGCCACCATTGTCCAAGCAATCGTCAATCTTGAGTTGCTCATACAACAACCAGAACCCGATCAAGAAAAGTAGAAAAACAAGCAACGCTAAAGCAACTTTCAGCTTCATTTTGAGGCATCAACAGCGTGATGGAAATTTAGATTAAGCAAGGTTTGCTGACATGACACATGCAGACCTGATGGAATGCCTTTCAGAAGCCATCAGCAAGGTCTTTCTGATCGGTTTTACTTTTAATTCAGAGAGTATTGATGCAAAGTCTCAATAAAATAGCTCAATATGCGCCTGCCTCTGTCTTGTTTCTTCCTTCTGCAAGGCGCTTTTTCAACCCACGGTGACAGCACGCGCCATCAAATTTTTGCCTCGAACCATTCGATTGGTTTGTGCCCCTCGGAATTTCTATTTTAGAGAGAGTCATCGCATGAGTACCTCCCCTCCCCAACCCATAAACTACCGGGCTACACTCAACCTCCCCGACACCCCCTTCCCGATGCGTGGTGACCTCCCCAAACGTGAGCCGGCATGGGTTCAAGCCTGGGCAGATTCGGATCTTTACGCTCAATTGCGGGCCGCTCGCCAAGGCCAAGAAAAGTTTGTACTCCATGATGGCCCCCCCTATGCCAATGGCCAAATTCATATCGGACATGCGCTCAATAAAGTTCTTAAAGACATGATTGTCAAAGCGCGCCAGCTCAAGGGGATGGATGCGCAATATGTGCCAGGCTGGGATTGCCACGGCCTGCCGATTGAAAATCAAATTGAAAAAACATTCGGACGCAAGCTCTCCCGAGATCAAGTGCAAGCCCACAGTCGCGCCTATGCCACCGAGCAAATTGCGCTACAAATGGCTGATTTCAAACGCTTGGGTGTCCTGGCTGACTGGAAGCACCCTTATCGCACCATGGATTTTCGCAACGAGGCCGGCGAAATCCGGGTGCTCAAACGCTTGATGGAGCGTGGTTTTGTTTACCGTGGCCTCAAGCCGGTCTATTGGTGCTTTGACTGCGGGTCTTCGCTGGCTGAGTTTGAAATCGAATACATTGATAAAACCTCTCAAACCCTTGATGTTGCTTTTGAATGTGCCGAACCAGAAAAACTGGCAGCCGCCTTTGGTGTTTCTGAGCTTGCTCAAACCGCCTTTGCGGTCATTTGGACCACCACCGCCTGGACCCTCCCGGCCAACCAGGCTCTCAATCTCAATCCAGCCCTTGAGTATGCCTTGGTACAAACGCAGCGCGGCCTTTTGGTGTTGGCATCCGCGCGGGTTGAAACATGCTTGGCACGCTACCAGTTGCCAGGTTCAGTGCTGGCGACCACTCAGGGGGAAGCACTGGGCGGCATTCAATTTACACATCCGCTGTCGCATGTTCATTCAGGCTACGCCCGTTTGAGCCCAGTTTATTTGGCCGATTACGCTACCGACGAAGATGGCACCGGCATTGTGCATGCTGCACCTGCCTATGGCTTAGATGACTTTCAATCCTGTCAGACTCACGGGATGGCCTTTGAAGATATTTTGAACCCCGTTCAGGGCGATGGCCACTACGAGAGGGCTTTGCCCCTGTTTGGTGGGCAAAACATCTGGAAAGCTTGCCCCATGATCATTGATACCCTACGCGAAGCAGGCCGCCTCCTCGCCACGGAAACCAAGGCGCACAGCTACCCCCATTGCTGGCGTCATAAAACTCCAGTCATTTACCGCGCTGCGGCTCAATGGTTTGTGCGGATGGACGAGGGTGAAGGCGTTTTTTCAGTTGATCAGGCCCCCGAGACCCTCCGAAAAATGGCTCTGCGTGCCATCGAAGAGACTCGGTTTTACCCTGAAAGCGGGCGCTCACGGCTGCGCGACATGATCGCCAACCGGCCAGATTGGTGCATTAGCCGACAACGCAATTGGGGCGTGCCCCTGCCTTTCTTTTTGCATAAAAAATCAGGTGAATTGCACCCAGATACCCTGGCCCTGATGGACCGCGCGGCCGCTTTGGTTGAGCAAAGAGGCATCGAGGCCTGGGCCCAGCTTGACCCCCAAGATTGGCTCGGGCCACAGGCCGAAAACTACATCAAAAGCACCGATATTCTTGATGTTTGGTTTGACTCCGGCTCGACCTTTTTCCACGTTCTGGACAGCGCCTTCGGGAGCCATGCCGGCTCTGGTCACACGCAAGGCCCCGAAGCGGATTTGTACCTTGAAGGTCATGATCAACATCGGGGCTGGTTTCATTCGTCTTTGCTTTTAGGTTCGGCGCTGCAGGGGCGCGCCCCCTACCGCGGGCTGCTCACCCATGGCTTTGCCACCGACGGCCAAGGCCGCAAAATGAGCAAAAGTGTGGGTAATGTGGTCATCCCCCAAACCCTGAGCGACAAGCTTGGCGCTGAAATCATTCGCCTGTGGGTGGCCAGCACCGATTACTCAGGTGACCTTCACATTGACGACAAAATTCTTTCACGAGTGGTCGATGCGTACCGGCGGATTCGCAATACCCTGCGATTCTTGTTGGCCAACACGTCTGATTTCAACCCAGCGCATGATGCTGTAGCGGTCAGTGAGATGCTCGAGCTGGATCGTTATGCCTTGGCACGCGCCGCACAGTTTCAGGATGAGCTTCTGGCCCACTATGAAGCTTGCGAATTTCACCCCGTCGTTGCCAAACTCCAGGTGTATTGCAGCGAAGACTTGGGCGCCTTTTACCTTGATGTCCTGAAAGACCGCCTCTATACCACAGCACCCAAGTCATTGGCCCGTCGGAGCGCACAAACCGCCCTTTGGCATATCACGCACGCCATGCTGCGCTGGATCGCCCCCTTTCTCAGCTTTACGGCAGAAGAGGCCTGGGCCATTTTTGCCCCCGGGCGATCCCCCTCGATTTTTATCGAAACCTACCATCAATTACCCACCATCCCGCATGTTGATACGCTACTCAACCAGCGTTGGCCCAGGCTGCTCACACAACGAGCGGAGGTTTTGAAGGCCCTCGAAGAAGCTCGAAGTGCTGGCCTGATTGGCTCATCACTGCAAGCGGAGGTGACGATCAAAGCCAGCGGTTCACTTTATGATGTGCTCCATAGCCTGGGCGATGAACTTAAATTTATTTTGATGACCTCTCAAGCGTATCTTGAGCGTGTAGACCACGCCGAAGATGAAGCCACGATGGTTCGTTCGAGCAGCGCGGTCAAATGCGAACGGTGCTGGCATTACCGGGATGATGTTGGCCATGACGCCAGGCACCCGACCATTTGTGGCCGCTGCGTCAGCAATCTTGAGGGGCCAGGGGAATCAAGGATTATCGCATGAAGGTCTTCAAAAATACGCCTCTCCCGGTCTGGCCCTGGATTTTTTTGGCAGCCCTGGTGATCGTGGGCGATCAACTCACCAAGGCCTGGGTTTTGCAACATTTTGCCTTGGGTGATTCGCTGGAAGTGACTTCTTTTTTTAACTTGGTTCGGGCGCATAACACCGGGGCAGCCTTCAGCTTTTTGTCCTCAGCCTCAGGCTGGCAGCGCTGGCTGTTTACCGGGATTGGTCTGTGCGCCACGGCCCTGATTATCTGGCAACTCCATGAGCACCGGGGGCAAAAGCTGATCAGCACAGCCATGGCATTGATTATGGGAGGGGCTCTTGGCAATGTGATTGATCGACTTCAACACGGCTATGTGGTTGATTTTCTTGATTTTTATTTTCCTGTCTTGGAGCCATTATTCCATGGCGGCCATTTCCCAGCATTCAATGTGGCCGATACAGCCATTTCTTTAGGCGCCATGGGGCTGATCATGGTTGAAATTCAGAGGCTCTGGAAAACCGGCCGCCCCTGAGCACCCACTCAAAAATATGAGTACTCACTCATAAGGGCGCTGAAATACCAAGTCCCAAACGCCGTGCCCGAGCTTCAATCCCCGATGTTCAAACTTAGTCAGTGGCCGAATTTCAGGGCGCGGAGCAAAACCCTCCGCCGTGTTGCGCAAACCCGGCTCGGCTTGCAAAACTTCCAGCATCTGCTGGGCATAGGGTTGCCAATCTGTGGCGCAGTATAAAAAGGCCCCCGGTGCCAGGCGGCTGGTCAGCAGTTTCACCAATGGAGGTTGAATCAAACGCCGCTTATGATGGCGTTTCTTAGGCCAAGGGTCTGGGAAAAAAACCAGTACTCCCGACAAAGCCTCTGGAGCAATCATGTGCCATAACACCTCAACGGCATCGTGTTGAATGATGCGCACATGCTGTAAGGATTTTTCTTTGATCTGTTTGAGTAAAGCCCCCACCCCTGGGGGGTGTACCTCAATACCTAAAAAGTTTTTTTCAGGGTGGGCCTCAGCCATCATGGCGGTGGCGTCGCCCATGCCAAAGCCAATTTCCAGCACCCACGGCGCGTCGCGTCCAAATATCTGGCGTGGGTCAAGGGGAGCCTGAGCGTAAGGTAGCATAAACTGCGGCCCTAAAGTTTCCAAGGCTTTTTGCTGACCGGTGCCCATGCGCCCAGCACGAACCACAAAACTCCGAATGCGACGCTCAAAAGGGCCTGAACTTTCCATGAAACCATCCACCCACTCAAAAGTTGCAACCCGCCCAGCTTAACAGAGCTTTTTTTAAGCAAAGCACTCT
>JBEIRS010000253.1:0-2551 GCA_040375795.1 Methylibium sp. | reverse complement strand
ATCAAGCAATCTGACTGATTGTCCTTGATGGACCGAAGTGTCTCCTTGCATCAGCCTGCGTCAGCACCGAGAGCGGCCTGGCGCCCCGCGCACCAGGCGCCAACCACAGCGGATCTGGTCATGTCTTTGCGCCGGGGTCATGAATTGAATCCCGCTGTGGAATAACAACATCATTCAATTTTGTTGGGCCGACTATTCCGTGGCCGCCAACCTTTCCTCAAAGCACAAAGCCCCAGTACCAAAGCCCGGTCATGGAAAGGTATCTGGCAAATTTTCCGATGGCCATATACACAAGGCATGGGCCAAAGGGAAGCTTGAGCCAGCCTGCCACAGCGCATAAGGGGTCACCGACTATCGGCAACCAAGACAGCAGGCAAGCCTTGGGCCCAAAGCGCTGAAGCCATTGCAAGGCTCGCGCATTCGAGCTTGAAGCTGATGGGCGTGCTGCTTTGTAAGCTTGGTGGGCCCCCAGACCCATCCACCAAGTCAAGGCCCCGCCGAGGGTGTTGCCGAGCGTGGCTACGCCTATTGCGGGCCAAAATAAGTCATGGTTCAGTGAGACCAAGCCCATCACCGCAGGCTCTGAACCCATCGGCAGAATCGTTGCTGATAAAAATGCAATCACAAACAACGTAGTCAAGCCAAACTTTGGCAAGGCCAGTGCGGTCAATAAAGCATTGATTTGAATAATGAGCCAAGATTCCATAAGGTCCTGATCAACACCGCCCGATGCTGTGTTCGGGAGGCTTTTCGGTAGAATAAGCGGCTTTTTTCAGCCGGTTGCTGCTGGCGTTTTTATCATGTTTGCTGAGCTTCAGCCTCTGAAAATTGGCCATATTCCCCTGCTCAACCGCTATTTTGTAGCGCCTATGGCCGGGGTGACAGATCGTCCTTTTCGCCAGCTTTGCAAGCGGCTGGGGGCCGGCTATGCCGTCAGCGAGATGGTAACGTCCCGAAAAGACCTTTGGCATAGCCTCAAAACCAGCCGACGGGCTGATCACGAAGGCGAAACTGAGCCGATCGCCGTTCAAATTGCAGGCACAGATGCTCAGATGATGGCTGAAGCTGCCGCCTATAACATCGACCGCGGAGCCCAGATTATTGATATCAATATGGGTTGTCCGGCCAAAAAAGTATGCAACAAGTGGGCCGGCTCAGCGCTGATGCAAAATGAGCCTCTGGCTGTGGCGATCATTGAGGCCGTGGTTGCGGCCTGTATGCCGCACAAGGTTCCTGTGACCCTGAAAATGCGCACCGGCTGGTGTGCATCGGAGCGCAATGCTGTGCGCTTGGCACAAGCGGCGCAGAGTGCGGGTGTGTCGATGGTGACCGTGCATGGCCGAACCCGTGAACAGGGTTATCAAGGCCATGCAGAGTATGACACCATTGCCGCTGTCAAAGCGGCTCTGAGGATTCCTGTGGTGGCCAATGGGGATATCGATTCGCCTCAAAAAGCCAGGGACGTTCTGCGCTACACCCGAGCTGATGCCATCATGGTGGGACGGGCGGCCCAAGGGCGACCCTGGATTTTTCAAGAGATGGCGCATTTTTTAAAGCATTCTGAATTGCCAGCCCCCCCCTTGGTGCGAGAGGTCAAAAGCTGGCTTCTGGAGCATCTTCATGACCACTATAGCCTTTATGGAGAATGGACGGGCATGTTGACGGCGCGTAAGCACATCGGCTGGGCTGTTCGGGGGTTGCCGGGTGGCTCAGCCTTTCGAGATCAAATGAACATGCTGCAAACGTGCGAAGCTCAAATTCAGGCGTTGAGCGAATGGTTTGACCAACTCGCCGAATCTGACGAGCACTTGCCTCAGCATTTTATAAAGTAAATTGATGCATCAAAAAAGTCTATTGAAGAGTGTATCCGGGAAAACTTGGACGCCTGTTTTAAAAATCTCGACGGCATCAAGCCTGGGCCATCTACAGCATGATGTTCAGCGTTGTTGAAAAAGATTTTGCTGAAAACCGTTGTGAAGCACGCCAATGGTGGATCAGAGTCGTGCTGCAAAATGGTTGGGCATCAACCGCAACACACTGCACCGCAAACTGCTGAATCCCCGCTTCATTCAGTGAAGCGGTTTATATTCAGTCATTGTCATGCCCACTCATTCATGATCGGGTATGGCAGAGATTCCTTCCTTTTTGAAAGTTTTTTCGATGCAAGCTCTTCTTTCTGTTTCAGATAAAACCGGCGTTCTTGATTTGGCTCGTGGCTTGCATGCCCTGGGTTGCAAGCTTTTATCCACGGGGGGGACGGCGAAGCTGTTGGCTGATTCCGGCCTGCCTGTCACCGAGGTGGCAGCCTATACAGGATTTCCTGAAATGCTCGATGGTCGGGTCAAAACACTGCACCCCAAAGTGCATGGCGGCCTGTTGGCGCGTCGTGATTTGCCCGACCACATGAGTGCCCTAGAGTTGCAAGGCATTGCGCTGATTGATATTTTGGTCGTGAATTTATATCCATTTGAGGCCACCATTGCACGCCCCGAGTGCACCCTGGAAGAGGCCATTGAAAACATTGACATCGGTGGGCCTGCCATGGTTCGCT
>JBEIRS010000143.1:0-4345 GCA_040375795.1 Methylibium sp. | reverse complement strand
GCGATTGGGTGAATAGGTTTTGTGTAAAAAAATGGAAACACACAGACAAAAGAATTGATTCAATTTGTCAGTCTTTGCGAGACGAGGGCTTCTGCTTTGGTTTAGGTGGCAGAAAAGTACCTTCCAGATCCAGGGATGATTTCACCCCAACCCATTTTCGGTCTTTTGACAACCAGCGCTGAGCAGCCGAGCGTCCTAATTCAAACAATTGATTCAAAAATGCACGGTCGGTATTGAATTTACTGCCTGCATTGAAGGGCAGCAGCCCTGCATCGTCGGCAATCATGTGCAAACGTAAATCTTTGTAGCTTTGGCGATCAAGCTTTTTTTCTTTTAAAAGACGAGATACAAAATTAATGGCTCGCATCTCGGAAATGAGGCTGGCATTGAATGTGATTTCACTGACTCGATCAATGATGTCCATGCTTCGACTGGGGGTGCCCTCCCGCGCCAAAGGGTTGATTCGCACCAGCAATATGTCTAGGGATGAACTGTCATAAATCAAAGGAAAAATAGCTGGGTTACCGGTATAGCCACCATCCCAAAATGGCTCGCCCTCAATTTCAACTGCCTGAAATAAAAATGGCAAACATGCTGATGCCATGAGAGAGTCCAAGGTGACCTCGGGGCCTGAAAATACTCGAGCCTGTCCGGTTCTGACACTGGTGGCGGTAATAAACAAAGCCACTTTGCAGCCATGAATGGCTTGAGGATCAACATGGTGTCGAACCACATCACGAAGGGGGTTGAGGTTCAGTGGATTCAACTCATAAGGGCTAAATGACCTAAACAGTGAGCCAATCCACTGGTAGCCAGGAAGATTTTCCATGCCAAAAGGATTATTCGGCATCGCATGAGATGAGGCTGAGAACGGGGTAAAAATACTGCCAGAATGACTGATTTCATGCCAAAAGTCGGCCAATGCTGCCCTGGCACCCGACCGCCCCCCCCGGGCCAGTCCTGTGAGCATCACGGCAGCATTCAAAGCACCCGCACTGGTCCCCGAAATTGCACTGAACGACAATGACTCATCTTCCAAAATACGGTCCAAGGCACCCCAGGTGAACGCGCCATGGGAGCCACCCCCTTGAAGGGCCAAGTCAATCGGGTGAAGATGGGTCAAGTCAAGATCCTGAATAAAGAAATAGCTTTCAGTGTAAAGGCTTTAATCACGACATTGGCTGACAAGCACGTGGCAAAAACATCGAGTTAGATATCAAAAAGATACTGTACAAATATCCAGCTTTTGCCATAATAGCAGCATCTCTTTCTCCTCACAACACCCACTCCTATGGATATTTCTGCTAAAGCTCCCCCTGTTGTCAACACTGAAAAAGCCAAGGCTTTGCAAGCTGCGCTGGCCCAAATTGAAAAGCAATTTGGTAAAGGTACCGTCATGCGCCTTGGAGAAGGCGAAGTCATCGAAGACATTGAGGTTGTCTCAACGGGTTCACTTGGCCTGGATATTGCTCTGGGGGTCGGCGGCTTACCTCGAGGTCGTGTCATCGAAATTTACGGCCCTGAGTCTAGCGGTAAAACCACGCTGACACTGCAAGTGATTGCCGAAATGCAAAAGCTCGGTGGCACCTGTGCCTTCATTGATGCCGAACATGCACTGGATGCCCAATACGCTCAGAAACTAGGGGTCAATCTCCAAGAATTGCTGATCAGTCAACCGGATACAGGTGAGCAAGCCCTGGAAATCGTAGACGCTCTTGTGCGTTCTGCCTCCATTGATCTTGTGATTGTGGACTCCGTCGCAGCCCTTGTACCAAAGGCTGAAATTGAAGGCGAAATGGGCGATTCTTTACCCGGCCTGCAAGCGCGCTTGATGAGTCAAGCCTTGCGTAAACTGACTGCCACGATCAAAAAAACCAATACGACAGTCATCTTTATTAACCAAATACGCATGAAAATTGGGGTCATGTTTGGCAGTCCAGAAACCACGACTGGCGGCAACGCGTTGAAGTTTTACGCATCCATTCGCCTTGATATTCGTCGTACAGGCAGTATCAAAAAAGGCGAAGAAGTGATCGGCAATGAAACCAAAATCAAAGTCGTGAAAAACAAAGTGTCCCCTCCTTTCAAAACCGCTGAATTTGATATTTTGTACGGCGAGGGCATCAGTCGTGAAGGTGAAATCATTGACATGGGCGTGACTGCTGGAATTCTCGAAAAAAGTGGCGCTTGGTATGCCTACAATGGTGAAAAAATTGGGCAAGGCAAAGACAATGCACGCGAATTTCTGCGCGAGAACCCTCATCTCGCTATTGAAATCGAGAATAAAGTTCGTCACTCCTTGGGCATTCCTCCGCTTCATGCAGGCACTGAAACCAAAGAGGCGGTCACCACCCAAAGCAACAAATCCTCCAAATCCAAGGATTGATGCGGATGGCCTCCGCAAAAAACTTCTTCTGAGGCTGGACTCATCCCTTGATGATTCTCTGGATGCTGCGACTGTGCGCAGCATGACAGGTGGGGGGTGGAGGCGATGGCCAGATTGTCTGACTAAAAACCTTCTTATCATGCTGCGCGCAGTCGCAGCATCCCCTATTTGATGAATACAGGGTTTGGCTTCGGATTGGTTCTTGTGACATCGTAAAATTAGACAGTGCCGCACGAGATTTGCGGCCAAAGACAAAGAAGCTATGCAATAACAAAGAGTAAAGCGCCATCGCAAAGTTCAGATGGTCTTCTGAACTGAATGCAGGGATTATCTGCATTAAAGTTTTTTGGAGCGCTTATGACCATGATGGTCACGCTTGGTGAATGCCTGATTTTGTGTTCCTGAAAGCCCCACTTTGAACCCTGAACCTTCCTCTCTCAATACGGCTCAAATGGAGGCCGTTCATTATTTGGCGGGCCCTTGTCTGGTGCTTGCTGGTGCGGGCTCTGGCAAAACCCGTGTGATTACCCACAAAATTGCCAGATTACTTCAGGCGGGTTACGCACCCAGCCAAATTGCTGCCATTACCTTTACAAACAAAGCCGCACAAGAAATGCGTGAGCGGGCTAAATCATTGATTGGCGCCAAAGCCTCTAAAGAATTAATTGTCAGCACCTTTCATTCTCTTGGTGTACGTATTCTGCGCACCGAAGGGGAGCGTTTGGGTTTAAAAGAGCAATTCAGCATTTTGGATACAGATGACGTATTGAGTATTTTGAAAGATGCCGGTGGAAGCTCTGACAAGGCGCAGGCCCGGGGTTGGCAGTGGCGCATCAGCCTCTGGAAAAACCAGGGGTTTCAGGCAGAGGCTGCTTTGGCCCAGGCCGAAACCGAAGATGAGCGGGTAGCCGCTGTGGTCATGAAGCGCTATGAAGAGCGGCTGGCTGCTTATCAGGCCGTGGATTTTGACGACTTGATTTTACTGCCGCACCGTTTGATGCAAACGGATACCGAGGCCCGGCAAAAATGGCAACAGACTTTGCACTATGCGTTGGT
Organism: Methylibium sp.; assembly: GCA_040375795.1. Taxonomy (GTDB): domain Bacteria; phylum Pseudomonadota; class Gammaproteobacteria; order Burkholderiales; family Burkholderiaceae_C; genus CANHBY01. The sequence goes on along the minus strand of JBEIRS010000143.1, from coordinate 903 downwards.
GGATGAATACCAAGATACAAATGCTATACAGTATGAATTATTAAAATCCCTGGTCGGGCATTCTGGGCTTTTTACCGCTGTTGGTGATGATGACCAAAGTATTTATGGATGGCGAGGCGCCACCCTAGATAATTTACGCCGCCTGCCACAAGAATTTCCTGCTCTCAAGGTGATTCCATTAGAGCAAAATTACCGATCAAGTTCGAGTATTTTGCGAGCCGCCAACGCTGTGATCAGCCACAACCCCAAGCTCTTTGAAAAAAAACTATGGAGCGATCTTGGAGAAGGTGAGCCTGTGCGTGTTGTCGAGTGTGACAATGAAGAGCATGAAGCCGAACGCGCAGTGGCAAGCATTCAGGCCCAACGCGCCCAAGGCGGGGCGGTGGCCTGCAAAGATTTTGCTATTTTGTATCGCGCCAATCATCAAGCCCGGGTTTTTGAGAAAGCCTTGCGTAAAGCCAATTTGCCTTACAAAGTTTCGGGCGGACAAAGTTTTTTCGATCGGGCAGAAATTCGTGATCTTTGCGCTTGGTTGCGCCTGCTTGTCAACCATGATGATGATCCGGCATTTTTGCGCGCCATAACGACCCCTAAGCGCGGCATTGGTCACCAGACCCTGGCAACCCTGGGGGAATTTGCGGGCCAGTGGAAAGTCAGCCTGTTTGAAGCCTTGTTTGCGGAAAGCCTCGCCGCACTGCTTCCAGCGCGCAGCCTGGCCAGCCTGCATGAGTTTGGCCGCTGGGTGAACGAACTAGAATACCGGGCTCGCCATACCCTTGGGGCGGAAGATGCACGAGTATTTCTGATGGAATGGCTCAAGGATCTGGACTATGAAAAGCACCTGCTTGAAAGTGAAGACCATGAAAAGCTAGGGGCCGCCCGCTGGTCAAATGTGCTTGATTT
>JBEIRS010000309.1:0-1827 GCA_040375795.1 Methylibium sp. | reverse complement strand
TGGGCCACCCCCGTGCGGCCGTATGATCAGTCAGTATCACAATTCGAGGCGCGGCAATTTCGGAAAACAACTCCAGTGAGCCTTGAGGTTTTATTTTCACCCAGATCACAGCCTGGCAAAGGTTTTGTCAGAGTTTTTCCCTCGTTGTATGGGGTTTTTTTCAAAATGCTGCAAAGCAGTAAATTTTTCTTGCTTTGCTGTGCAGGCTGTTTATACTCCGAGTTTGATGCTGCATTGCAGCAATTTTGGTGTCCCATCTCTCAATTCACTGCAGGAGAATTCTCATGTTGACCGCTGAACAAATTGTGGCCGCCCATAAGGCCAATCTGGAAACTTTTTTTGGCTTGACTCACAAAGCATTTGAAGGCGTTGAAAAACTGCTTGAGCTGAATATTCAAGCAGCCAAAACTGCTGTTGGCGAAGCTGCAGAAGCCACCCGTGCTGCTCTGGCCATCAAAGACCCCCAAGAACTTTTGGCTTTACAAACTGGTTTCTTACAGCCAGCCACTGAAAAAATCGTTGCTTACAGCCGTCATGTGTATGACATCGCTGCTGCCACCAATGCCAGCATCACCAAAGTGGTTGAAGAAACCACTGCAGAGTCCCAGCGTAAGGTCATGTCTGTGATCGAAACTGCAGTCAAGAATGCCCCGGCCGGCACAGAAAATGCGGTTGCTCTGGTCAAGTCTGCGGTAGCAGCCGCCAACAATGCCTATGAAACCGTTCACAAAGCGGCCAAGCAAGCGTCTGAAGTCACTGAAGCCAATTTCCAGGCCTTGACAGCCACCGCAGTGAAGGCAAGCCAAACGGTCACCAGCAAAGCCAAGCGCGCCGCCTGATGGTTCGTCGCCTTCAGAGGCCGCTCAAGGCACTCTGAAGCGGCCCATTCAGCAAGGGCAGTCTCAAGCCCCAAGCCACTCTGAGCGGAGTGTTTGGGGTTTTTTTGCGACAGCTTGTCAGCTCTGCCAAGCCCTCTTATCCTCACAAAAAGGATCAGAATGATCAAGTGAGTGCATCCAGTGTGCCAAAGCCAAAACCTCAGGGGGGATCGCTGTCATGAGGGGGCCCAGCAGGGCATGTTCAACGGTTTTTTCAAGAATATGGCGATGCGGGGGCAGTACACCGAAAAACCGAACCTGCTCTTTACAGCTCATCAGAATGCTTGGAAAGTTTTCGACCTCCAGAAAACCCAAGTTGTCAGCCTGATCTTCAATATCAAGCCAAACAAAATGGGCGCGTCCGGCAAAATCAGGCCGCAGGGAATCAAAAATAGATTGATACCCGCGACAGGTTCCGCACCATTGGGCGCACAGACAAACTACAAACATCTGAGAAGAAGACAAAGCCTTGGATATCACCATTTCTTGAACCTTCAAATGGCCTGGAATAAAATTGAGGCCGCCCTGCTTTACCATGGTGTCAATATAACAATGTTGGCAATGATTCCCCCAGGGAAACGGCCACCGACTGTTTTACCATTTAATGCATGGTTTTTCGAAACCGTGCCAGTGATAAGGCAAATAAAGTCGCCCCAATCAAGCATAAAGCCAGCAGATGAGGCCATATCACTGAAAAACCTGCCCCACGGAACAAAATAGCCTGAGACAAAGCCACATGATGTGTGGTGGGGGCTGCCAGCATGACAAACTGCACAAGCTCTGGCATGCTTTCACGCGGGGTCATCCCACCCGATAAAATCTCCAGGGGCAATAACACCAGCAAGAGCAGGACCCCCATTTGAGGCATGGAGCGAGCGATTGTCGCCAAAAAAACGCCCATCGCGCTCGCTGCCAATAAATGCAGTGCGGTTGCGCCTAAAAATAGGCT
>JBEIRS010000189.1:0-3538 GCA_040375795.1 Methylibium sp. | reverse complement strand
ACCAGAGTCGGCCCGTGACTGTGCTGCCATAAAAACCCAAACGACAAGCGGCAGTCACTGCACTCGTTTCAGCCTGAAAGATGACACAAGTACGTGTCCAGTCAAAAGTGCCTGAATAGCTTTCCGACGCCACAAAGCCTCCCATCAAAGACACATTCGCCCCGACTGCTGCGCTGGGGCTGGTATGGATGTTGTCACCTTTGATCCAAGCACATCATTGATATGAGCGGCCTGGTGTCAGTCCGGTGACATTTTGAATCCATCGGGCATCATTTTCAGTAAGAGATTGAATACTTACACTGGCTTGACCTTCATGAGTCACATATGGGTCTCGTGCAAAAGTTGATGTTGAAACCCAAGCCTCAGGGCCCCAGGATGCCACATGATTGTGATCTCCTAGTTCAAAAGAAGAATTGGCCAGCAAATTGATGGCAGAAGCTCGTGGAGACACCACCACATTAAAACCTATGCCCTCAGGGCCTGCCCAAAAAAGGTTGTCAATTTTAAATACCTCTGCCCCCCCAAAATAAGATCGCAATATCAAGGGGCGATTCATGCTTGGATTGTCAATAAACAAAAAATCACTGAGCTGAGGGGATGCCCCTGCGGCAATCTGGCCATCCGCAGCTTCTATCTTGAGCAAAGGCGGGTTGCTCCACTGATTTGAACCTTCAAGAACATGGTAAACCACCAAACCAGAGTATGGCGGTGCATGAGACCCAAAACCCGATTCAGGGCGACGCCGATACTCGATCAAAAAATACTCATTAGGATCTAGCGAGTCAATTCTGACTGCGTCTGCGGGCTGATGTTCTTTTGAAAGTCTGAGATGAACTAGGCGGCTTCCGCTGTCAATTCGGCGTGGTCTAATCCAAGACAGTCTTTGCTGCTCATATGCAGTAAACCCTTGCGGCGGCAAAGCCCAACTGTCTGACATCACCGTGAGATAATGCAAGGTATCAAAAGGCCCATACAAATCAGGAATACCAATTGTGTGGGCCAGTTCATGATTAAAATTTCCGGTGGCCCCGACCACCAAGCTCTGGCTATTTTGAATATCAACAAACATATTCACATTGCCATGGCGGCTGGTTCCGCCGCTCATATAAGGGTAAAATGCCCCCCGGTTTGAGGCAATAACCCACACCGTATCGATCACGCCATCACGGTTTGCATCATATTTCCAAGTATTGATTTTTTGACGAATCGCTGTGGCCACTGCTTCACGGTAGGCGGATAAATCAGGGTAAGCCTGTGGCCCCAAAGAAACGGGCAAAGTCACCCGAATAACATCCCATTCGAAATCTTCTAGGCCGCGACTCAACCACTCCCAGTGAGCTTCCATTTGTCGCAATTGCGACACCAGCTGGGGCACGCTACGAAGGCCCTCGCCTGACCAATCTTCTAAGCGAGTGTCGGTAAAATCAGCAATCACAGCCAGCCCTCGCCGATGGCGTACATGGCGAATCACCGGGGCATGCTCATGAGGCTTTTTTTTAGCCCAAGCTTTGGGAGCGCCACTCCCCCATGCCGGAGTATCCATCTCCTTGGAAGGGGAAAGTCTAGGATTTGAGTAAAGACTGATTCATTGATAAACCCAAAAGATCCTCTTGAGTAACCGACCCTCAACATGCGCCCAAGTCAATAGGATGGATTGATGAGTCTCAAAAATTCATCAAAGTTGACCTAAAAATACGCTGAATCTTCATCGCTCACCGTGCTCTTATGGCAGCATTCATTCAGGAGGGGGTGCGTATGAAAGTTATCGTGATGGGGGCTGGCATTATGGGTGTCAGTACCGCGTGGTTTCTTCTCAATGAGGGTCACGAGGTCATCGTACTTGATCGCCAGCACGAGGCTGCGCTTGAAACCAGCTTTGCAAATGGAGCACAAATTTCAGTCAGTTTTTGTGAGCCTTGGGCCAATACCCAAGCCCCTGTCAAAATTCTCAAATGGTTGCTGCGTGACGATGCCCCTTTGCTCTTTCGGCCGCACTGGGATTTTCATCAATGGCACTGGGGTTTTCAGTTTTTACTCCAGTGTCATCGACGGGCTTTTGAGCGCAATGTCGCCCAATTGGTGGCTTTAGGACAATACAGTCACTCAGTTCACAAAGATTTAGTTCGCCAAACGGGGATTCGTTTCAATAGGCTCGAGCGAGGTATCTTGCATTTTTTTTCCACTTCTGAGGCTTTTGAAGCAGGAAAAGACGCAGCTGCACTCATGGCTCGTCATGGGGTTTTTCGCCAGGTGCTGTCAGTTGATCAAGTTTTGCATCTTGAACCGGCATTGAAATCATTTGCCAAGCAAATCAGTGGTGGCATTTTTACCCCGAGTGATGAATCAGGCGATGCTCGAATGTTTACCCAGGCTTTGTCGATCCTGTGTGAACAACGCGGTGCTGTATTTCAGTATGGGCGGGAAATTCTTCGCTTGAATGCTCACAAGGGCCGATTGGTTTCGATTGAAACCCGAGACCCTTTAACGGGGAGGTGTCAACAAGAAATGGCCGATGTTTTTGTAGCAGCCCTCGGAAGTTATACGGCTCCTTTATTGCGGCCTCTGGGAATTAACTTGCACATTTACCCTGCCAAAGGGTATTCGGCCACCCTGAAGCTTTTGAACCCAGAGCATGCCAGTGTCGTCAGCATGATCGACGATGAGCGCAAAATAGCCATCAGCCGCTTGGGTGAATATATTCGCATTGCAGGCACAGCCGAAATGGCAGGCTTTGATACTTCCCTGAATAAGCCAACCTCAAGGATACGATGCGCTGCCCTTGTTCAACGCTTTGAAGAAATTTTCCCCAGAGTGGCCGACACCAGCCAACCGCATTTTTGGGCAGGGCTGCGGCCCAGTACCCCGGGTAACATCCCATATATGGGGCGCACCGCCCTGAGCAATTTGTGGGTGAACGCCGGACACGGCACCTTGGGCTGGACACACGGTGCTGGCTCCGGCCGGGCCATTGCAGAATTGATTTCTGGCCGCAGACCGGAAGTTAATTTTGATTTTTATGGGGTTTTTTGATCCCTTATCAATCAGCCAGACGCTTTTCAAGCTGGGCTTTGATATCGAGAAGTTCTTGGGGTAAATGATGGGCCAATTGCTGAAAAAGCTCACCGTGAAGAGCCAGTTCAGTGTGCCATGCTGCCTTGTCAATGCTCATGACAGAGTAAAATTGTTCCTCCGTAAACTGAAGACCATTCCAGTTTAAGTCTTTGTAACGGGGAGAAACGCCAAAGATATTTTCCTGCCCTTCAGCCAGACCTTCAATGCGATCGAGCATCCATTTCAAGACGCGCATGTTTTCGCCGTAACCTGGCCAAACAAATTGACCATTGTCGCCTTTACGGAACCAATTGACACAGAAAATTTTTGGCAATCGGGGAGCATGTTCAACAGCCATGTTTTTCAAACGGCTTCCCATATTCAGCCAGTGCTGAAAATAGTCACTCATGTGGTAACCCATAAAGGGTAACATGGCAAAAGGATCACGACGAACCACCCCTTGCTGGCCCGCTGCTGCGGCAGTGGT
>JBEIRS010000024.1:0-10532 GCA_040375795.1 Methylibium sp. | reverse complement strand
TTGACCCTCATACTATTAAAAGACTTGGCCAATCACCCTGTGGCTCTTTCTTGACGACCGGCCTTGACATGAGATTGCCCCCGAAATATGTCCATTGATTGGCATGCATCTGAAATGCATCTGAATGGGGCAAATCAAAGAAATAGACAGATCAATCCTGAGACGAAGGGCTGGCGACAAGGTAGTCATTTTTGATGCGAATGTAGTGTTCGGCTGAATACTTAAAGTAAGCCATTTCTGCCTCAGTCAAGGGTCGAACAGGCATGGCGGGGCGGCCCATGTAAAGCATGCCGCGATGCAAACGTTTGCCAGGTGATACCAAGCTGCCCGCGCCAAGCATCACATGGTCGTCGATGATCACGTCATCCATCACAATACTTCCCATTCCAATCAAGGATTCATCTCCAATTTGGCACCCGTGCAGAATCACCCCATGGCCAACAGTCACAAAATTGCCAATATTCAGTGGCGAGCCAAGGGGTTTGGCTGCTGTTTTATGAGAAACGTGACAGACACTTAAATCTTGAATGTTGGTGCCTTCACCAACGCGAATGGAATGGACATCCCCCCGTAGGACGGCATGGCACCAGACGGATGAATCTGGCCCTACAACCACGTCACCAATCACCTGGGCGCTTGGGTGAACCCAGGCTCCGGGCTCGATTTGAGGAATAAAGTGTCGGTAGGATGTCAGGGGCATGGCATTTTTGTAAGATAAAAGGGGGTTTCGCGTGGAAGAAAACGGCTTGGCTTACACGCCTCGAGCGCGGTCGGCGTGAAAGCGGGTGACGAAATCACGGAATCGACCGGCATCCAAGGCTTCGCGTATTTCACGCATCAGGTTCAAATAGTAGTGCAGGTTGTGAATGCTGGTCAGCATAGGGCCTAGCATTTCCCCGCAACGATCCAAATGGTGGAGGTAAGCGCGTGAGAAATGTTGACAGGTGTAGCAGCCACAGGTTTCATCGATTGGCTGCTGGTCCAGCTTGTAGCGTGCATTGCGAAGTTTAAGGTCACCGAAACGGGTAAAGAGGTGCCCGTTGCGAGCATTTCGGGTGGGCATGACACAGTCAAACATATCGATCCCTTGCCCCACACTTTCCACCAAGTCTTCGGGAGTGCCTACGCCCATTAAGTAACGCGGCTTGTTTGCAGGCAGTTGAGGGGCCGTATGGCGCAAAATGCGCAGCATGTCTTCTTTGGGTTCACCCACGCTCAGGCCCCCAATGGCGTAACCGGGCAGATCCAAGGTTCTCAGCCCAGCGAGTGATTCTTCTCGCAATGACTCAAACATGCCTCCTTGCACAATCCCAAAAAGCGAGTTGCTGTTTTCCAGACGCACCAGCTCATCTTTGCAGCGACGCGCCCAGCGCAGGCTCATCTCCATGCTCCGGCGTGCCATGCTCTCAGTGGTCAGCACGCCCTGGGTTTCATAAGGAGTGCATTCATCAAATTGCATGACGATATCTGCGTTGAGCGTATGCTGAATTTGCATGCTCAGCTCTGGCGTGAGGAAGAGTTTGTCTCCGTTGATCGGAGAGGAAAAACGCACCCCGTCCTCGCTGATTTTTCGCATCTCTCCGAGGCTCCAGACTTGAAAGCCCCCACTGTCTGTCAAGATCGGTTTTTGCCAGCTCTCAAATTGGTGCAGACCTCCGAAGTGCTGAATCACCTCCATCCCAGGGCGTAACCAAAGATGAAAGGTGTTGCCCAAGATAATTTGCGCCCCCATCTCTTCGAGGGACCGGGGCGTGACTCCCTTGACCGTGCCATACGTACCTACAGGCATAAAAATCGGCGTTTCGACCACGCCATGGGCTAAGGTGATTCGGCCACGTCGTGCCTGGCCCTCAGTGCGGAGTTGTTGAAAATGGAGCATAGATGTTGTTTGGGTGAATGCCAGTGTCTCGGTGCATCAGTTTGCGTCAGCACCGAGAGCGGCCTGCTGCCCCGCGCGCAAGGGCGCTCGAATTTTTGTGGAGGGGGTGCAAGGTGAAAGGATATCTAAGCGGGTGTTGGCAACTTGAGTACCAACCTGTGCCAGTGTCAGTACCGTATGAAAAAAATGGTCATGTGAAAAGGGTTGGTGGCTTTGAGCCTGAATGCAAGCCATCGACCAGCCCTGTTCACGCTGCATCGCAGGGGAGAGCCACAGCACCATCGGCACATGGGTTTGCTCCAAGGGGGCCAAACGGTAGGGCATGCCATGAAGATAAAGCCCCTTTTCGCCGAGTGATTCGCCGTGATCTGAGACATAAAGGAGTGCCGTTGGGCCGGCTTGGTGGCTCAGCCAATCGATGGTTTCGGCAAGAAAGTGGTCGGTGTATCGAATCGAGTTGTCATAGGCATTGAGGAGATGCTCGGCAGGGCATTGGGGCAAAGAATGGCTGGTGCACTCAGGCTGAAAATGCTTATGCGCTGCCGGCGATCGTTTGTAGTAGGCTGGCCCGTGGCTGCCCATAGGATGGAGCACCACCACCGTGCCCTGGGCCCGTCGATCGGGAGGCAAAGTTTCCAGATATTGGGGCGGTTGTCGCAGCAAAATGTCATCAAAGCACTCATCGGCATCGCACAGGCCAGCCACTTTTTGCGATCTCAGGTTCACGTTTGGAATGCGGTCGCACACCCCCTTGCACCCCGATTGATTATCCAGCCAGAGCACGGCCAGGCCGGCGCGCTGAAGCACGTCAAGCAGCCCTTCCGAGGGCCCTGTTTGCGATAAAAACCCCTCGCGTCCCAAGGGAGAAAACATGCATGGCAGTGATGTTTGGGTGTTGGTACCGCAGGACGTGACCTGAGAGAAGTAAGTGAGCTGCCCTTGGGCAGCGAGTGCCTGGAGGCGGGGGCTGGTGTCCCGTGCATAGCCACCAAGACCAAAATTCGCGGCCCTGGCGGTTTCACCAACCACCAGAATGATGATTGGGGAGAATTCTGGCCCCTTTGGAGGGGACATCAAGTGGGCATCTTGACCCAAGAGCTTCATGGGTTCTTGTGCCTGGGCTGCCTTTCCGATGGACAAATCAATCAACCCGTATATGGTGTTGAAGGGGTTGATCATGTATCGAACTGATTTGTGGTTGCGCATGAGCGAAGCAAGATCATCAAAGGCAAGCCATAGCATCGCGATACAAACCAGCAGGCTGGCGATACTCAGGCCCCCTTGTTGAAGCAAAAGAGTCCAAGGCTTGATCGGCCGCAGAGTTTGGCGCCACCACCACGCTCCGGGCAACACGAACCCAAGCAATAAGCTGGCCGCCAGTGGCCATGCAAGCAGGTCTTGTGTTTCTTGAACATCGGTATGAATGACATTGGCGACCATGGTGGGGTCAATCACAACCCCATAGGTGTGCATGAAGTAACTGCTTGCCGCCACCAGTGCCAGCAGCAGCAAGCCTGCTCCTTTGAGCCAGCGGGGCCAAAGGGTCAAGGCCAGAAAAGCAATGGAGAAAGAGATGAGTGCCGGAAGCAAAAAAGCCAAGCTTTTCAGGGCTTGGAAGAGGGTGATTTCAGGCAGCCGTACAACGGCCCACCAGAGCGGTAGGTTTCCGAGCGTTGCCAGCCAAACCGCGAGCACAATCAGGAGGGTTGCGGGGTGCCAAGCCTTGCGATGTAAGAGTGGCATAAAAAGGAGTTTTGGATAAAACTTACATTGTGCCTTGTCCAAAACCATCTCCATCAGTCTATCAAAATTCAAGCGAGAAAGCCGATTGAGACCGGTCTGAGGGTTGTTTCTCGTCTGAGGGTTGTTTCTTCCTTGAAAATGGCTGTACACATCGTTGACTTCTCAATCATGTCATCACAGACTCGCACCCAATCAACCGCCAGCACATCCCACGCCAGGTCAGGCCCGCAAAAAGCGATGATCAAGCTCGGTCTTCGCAGTGATATCGACTTGGCCCTGCACCTGCCTCTTCGTTATGAAGATGAAACCCGCTTGGAGTCGATCGCCCAGCTTCGGGACGGTCAGGCTGCCCAGGTTCAAGGTTGGGTGAGGCAATGTGAAATTCATACCCGAAACCGTCGACAATTGATTGCACGGATGGTCGATGATCGTGGTGATGAGTTGGTGCTGCGTTTTTTGAATTTTTACCCGTCGATTCAAAAATCTTTGGCAGAGGGGTCTTTGGTTCGGGTTCGGGGGGACGTCCGGGTCGGGTTTTGGGGGCGCGAAATGGTGCACCCGATTGTCAAGGGAGTCACAGAGGACACCCCGCTGGCAACGGCCCTGACTCCGGTGTACCCAGCCAGTGCAGGTTTGCCACAAGCGTATTTACGCAAGGCCATTGCCTCGGGCTTGAGTCGTGTCGATTTGTCTGAGGTTCTTCCACCGGAGATGATTCCCCCGGGCTTTCTGAGCTTGCAAGATGCCTTGTACCGCTTGCATCATCCCAGCGCGGAGGATTCCCTCGACACACTAGAAAATCGCAGCCATCCGGCATGGCAGAGGCTCAAGTTTGATGAATTGCTGGCACAACAGATTTCTCAATTACAAGCTCAACGCGAGCGCGCCTTGCAGCGTGCGCCGTGCATGAAAGCCCAACCGGGTGGTCTGCATGAGCGTTTGCTGGCTCAGTTGCCCTTTGATTTGACACCCGCCCAGCGCCGGGTGGTGGAGGAAATTGCAAACGATTTGCAGCGCGACATGCCCATGCATCGTTTGTTACAGGGGGATGTCGGGTCTGGCAAAACGGTGGTGGCGGCCATCAGTGCTGCCTTGGCGATGGAATGTGGCTGGCAATGTGCACTCATGGCCCCCACTGAAATTTTGGCTGAGCAGCATTTCAGAAAGCTCGTGGCTTGGCTGGAGCCTGTGGGTATTCAGGTCGCCTGGCTCACGGGCAGCCAAACAGGCAAGCTGCGTCGTGAAATGCTCAAGCAAGTGGCTCAAGGGACGGCCTCTTTGGTGGTGGGCACCCACGCCGTCATCCAGGAGGAGGTTGAATTTCACCGCTTGGGCCTTGCCATCATTGATGAGCAACACCGTTTTGGTGTGGCCCAACGGCTGGCACTTCGGGCCAAGCTTGCGCAGGCCAACCCCGACGAAGCCGATCGGCCCCTTGAAGCACACCTCCTGATGATGAGTGCCACACCTATTCCACGCACGTTGGCCATGACTGTTTTTGCCGACCTGGACATCAGCACCATTGATGAGCTGCCGCCCGGCCGTACACCGATTGTGACCAAGGTATTTAGCGATGCACGACGAGAAGAAATTTTGGCCCAAATCGTCCTGGAGGTGGCCCGGGGGCGCCAAGTTTATTGGGTTTGCCCTCTGATTGAGGAAAGCGAAAAAATTGACTTGCAAAATGCCACCGCCACTCATGCCGAGCTTTGCACGCATTTGCCAGGTACCCAGGTGGGTTTACTTCATGGTCGCATGAGCAGCATTGAAAAAGCAGCGGTCATGGCTCTTTTTAGTGCCGGGGACATCGGGGTATTGGTCAGCACCACCGTGATTGAAGTGGGCGTGGATGTGCCTAATGCCAGTTTGATGGTCATTGAGCATGCTGAGCGCTTTGGCTTGAGCCAGTTGCACCAATTGCGAGGGCGTGTGGGGCGCGGCTCGGTGGCCAGTGTGTGTGTTTTAATTTACTCTCACCCTTTGAGTTTGACAGGAAAAAATCGCCTCAAAGCCATGGCTGAAACCAACGATGGTTTCGAGATTGCCCGACGTGATCTTGAAATTCGAGGCCCAGGTGAATTTTTGGGGGCGCGGCAGTCGGGGGCGGCCTTGTTGCGTTTTGCCGATTTACAAGGGGACTTGCCTTTGGTGGAAGCAGCCCGACATGTTGCAAAAGTGCTGTTGGCCAAGCACCCTCAGGCTGCAGAGCGCCACTTGGCACGCTGGCGCAGTGTTCACCCTGATTATCTCAAGGCCTGACAAACGACAGGTCACGTTGCTGGCGTGTGGATGGTTTCAGGAGCACCACCCCAAAGCCTTTCAGCGCATATACACATAGCTTCCCGGAGCCGCACACAAAGGGGGCAAACCCGACTGCGGCGCTCCCATGTCGGGGGGAGTGCGCCAGCCTCCTGAGTGCTGCTCAAGCCAATCAAACCATTCTCCCCACCAAGAGCCCGTTCGGAATTCGGAGTGTTCCAGCCATTCTTCAGGGGTCAAAATGCGATCCCCTCCCCGCCAAGTAGACACCCGGTAACTTGACTTCGACGACCCTGGCGGGTTGACAATGCCCACATTATGGCCGCCCGCAGTCAAGACAAAGGTTTGTGGCGCATGAGTTAACTGATGCAGGCGAAACACTGAACGCCAAGGAGCCACATGATCTTGCACCGCCCCGACATTGAAAATAGGCACCTTGATGTCTTCAAGATTCACAGAAACATCATTCAACTTAAATTCACCGTGCGACAATGCATTGTGCAGAAAAAAACTGCGTAAATACTCAGAATGCATGCGCAGTGGAAGACGGGTGCCATCGGCATTCCATGCCATCAGGTCATTCATAGGGCGTCGATCTCCCAAAAGGTAATTCACCACCCGATAAGACCAAACCAGGTCTTTTGAGCGAAGCATTTGAAAGGCCCCTTTCATTTGACGCTCATCGAGATAGCCATGACGCCACATTTGGTTTTCAAGAAATCGAACCTGACCCTCATCAATAAACAAAGAAAGCTCTCCGGGGTCGGTGAAATCTGTTTGTGCAGCCAGCAAAGAGATGCTGCGAATCCATGGATAAGGTTCGCGGCTCAGGGCCGAAGCACTCATTGCTAACAAAGTTCCCCCAATACAGTACCCCACCGCATGCGTTTCAGTGCCTGGCATGATCTTGGCGATGGCATCCAGCGCGCTGCGAACCCCTAAATGGTGATAATCTTGCCAGCCCAAATCACGGTCACTGGACTCTGGGTTTTTCCATGAAATGGCAAACACGGTAAACCCCTTTTCAACCAGTGCGTTGACCACTGAATTTTCAGGCGACAGGTCCAGTATGTAATACTTCATGATCCAGGCAGGTATCACCAACACCGGATTCAGCTGGGTCTTTGAGGTCTGTGGTGTATATTGAATCACTTCAATCAATCGGTTTCGATACACCACCGACCCTGGCGTCACAGCGATATTTCGACCCACCTGATACTGGTCGGCACCCACAGGTGGCAAACCCATGGCATCCACCCAGACGTCTTCCATGGCATGCCATAAGCCCCGCACAAGGTTCCAGCCTGATTCTCGAAGGGTGCGGTTCAAGACGACAGGGTTGCTCCAGGCAAAATTAGACGGTGAAACCACGTCCAGCCACTGCCGGGCACCAAAGCTCACCATGTCTTCATGATGTTTCCCCACCCCGGGGACGCCGATCGTGGCACAGTGCCACCATCCTTGCATGAGTAAAAAACTCTTCATCCAGACGGCAAAAGGCGGGGCGGCCCACTGTGGGTCAATGAAACGCTTGTCTTGTGACAAAGGCTGAAGCCCGGGGCACTCGGCCATCTCGGGTTGGGCTGTGCTCAATAAATTCAAGCCAGCTTCCCAGGCCCGCTGTAACAACTCCAGTTGTTTGGCAGGTGAGGCCAGCAAGTGTGTCCACCAATCTCCAAAGGCTTGTCCGAGGGTGATCGGTGATTGCCCCCAAGTGAAGCGGCCCACACAAGACATGAGCCAATGATCAAAATCCTGATACTGCATATAAGCCTTGGATTGCCCCGGACTTTGCCCCAACCAAGGGCTGCCCCCGCGCTCACGAGTTCCGGCCAGGCTGGGCAAGTCAGTCATCACAGGCCACACCATGTGTGTGGCTTTGAGACCCATTGTCCTGAAAGTGAACCAAAACCCAGGGGCTTTGCCGCCACCAGAACCCACCGTGTTTTGTGCCAATGCCTATCGAGGCATCTGAGGCTCTGCACCGCTTTGATGAAAACACTGGGGCAGGGGAAAGCATTGATTTCAGCGTGCATGCAAGAGATGGCCCGAAGTGATTCAATCATCCATGGTTATTTTGAAAGATGTCTACAAAACCTGCTGCCAATGAGCAAAGCTTGTCTCAAGGTGAGTGCCAAGCTGCTTGTCACGATAGCAGCAACATCAGGGCAGAAAATTGCGAAAATACAAGAGACTGACGTTCAAGGGCGAACCGGCGGGCCAAAAATTTCACTGGGGCGGGCGGCTTTGGCATATAACGGGGTCACATCCGGTAAATTGGCTTGAATATCCTTGATGCGGGTGTCTCCCGAAGGATGGGTCGAGAGCCACTCAAGCGATGCCCCCTTGCTGGCGCGTGACATTTTTTCCCACAGTGAAACACCGGCAGCCGGGTCATAGCCCGCACGGGCTGCCATGTCAAGCCCGATTTTGTCGGCTTCAGATTCATCATCCCGGCTGAATTTAAGGGTCAAGATGTTCGCGCCCAAATCGGCGGCAGCCCGCCCCCAACCTGGGAGGCCCAATAAAGAGGAACCTAACTCAATGATCCCTTTGGTTGCGACTGATTTGCCTATACGCTCACGGGCGTGCTCGCGCAAGGCGTGGGCGATTTCGTGGCCCATGATCTGCGCCACCTCATCATCGCTCAACCTCAGAGACTCAAGAATGCCCGTGTAAAAAGCAATTTTTCCACCTGGCATACAAAAGGCATTGATTTGTTTGCTGGTAATCAAGTTCACTTCCCATTGCCAGCGGTTTGCCCGGGGTGTACTGCGAAGATTGGGGGTTCCCACATAAGTCACCAGGCGCTGACAAATAAAGCGCAACCTTTTAAGCTGAGGATGATCCCCCGGTGCCAGTGCTCCCTGTTCTTGAGCCTGCCTCATCATTTGGCGATATTGAACGGCAGCCGACGCTTCCAACTGTTCGGCGGGCACGAGCTTGGCAGCCACTGACCGATCTCCAACCTCCACCCCGTCGGCCTGGGCATCGAAAGCCCACAGCAAGGGCGCCGAGACAAGCAAGCTAGAAAACATCCTTCGGCGATGAAGAGTGCACCCGCAGACCAAGCCATGGGCCGGCCCGTCACTCACAGGGGTATTCAATGGATGAAGAGTTTTAGAGTTCATGGCAGTGCTTAAAGACAATATCAATGTTCCTGATTTTCACTGTTGGCGGCAGAATCGATGATTCGCCCCGTCATGCGGCGCGCAGTCACAGCATTCTAAAAGTCCGCCCGCGCAATCCCTACAACAGCCCCCCATTCAAGGGCCTGGCCGTTGACATCGGGCCGGGGGGAGATCTAATCTCAGATTTTCCTGCGGTTTCAGGCGTGTTTAAACTCCTGCCTGCAGGGTGGAGAAGGCCCAGGTCGTGTCAGGGCTGGCGGTTTAAGGTGTATTACCATGGTTTTCAAGTCTTATCCAACGATAGCGCTCAAGGATCCATCATCCCAGCCCAGTCCAACATACCAACCCTACCGCGCCAAGATTCTTGGCGGCACCCTGGTGGCTGAGCGACTTCCCAAAACCAAGCCAAGTGAAGTGCCACGGTGGAGCATCACATGGAAGGGGGCAGCAGGTGAATTCAACATCACCGTGGACCTTTCGGGACAGTTTGGCCCGCGTCAATTGCAAAACAGCAGTGATCTCAAAAAGAAGATTGCCGAATTTATCCAATTGCAAGCTGCCCCCTCATGGGCCACCAACAGCCTTCAGGTGCTTCAAAAGCCGAGCAATCAGACCCCCACGCTGCGTCGTCAATTCCCTCCTACGCTGCGCATTGACCTTGAAGATCCTAAAATCAATGCGGCTGCAGATCGTCCTCGAGGTTTGTTCGGCAGCGGTTTTTTTGTGCCTTACCTCAGCCCTGACTACACCAGCACCCACGCCATTTATTGGGCGAAGCAGTCTGGCTTGAAAGTCAAACAATGGCTGGAGCCGGCCCCCCACTTATTTGTCCAGCCCAAGGCTCATGCCATTGTTGATTTACCCAACACGGCGCAAGGTGGGCAAATCTACGCGCGCATGAATTTTCAAGAGGTCGGCTACTCGGGAAGCCAAGGGACACTCCACATTCCACCACAGGCCAGCCCGGCATTCATCACAGGGCTCAAAAATGAAGCACAAAAAATCGGCTTGGAGGGCTTGAAGGTGGTGGGTTCCATGCTGTTTTTTGGTGCGGTATCGGCTGCTGCAGGCCGTGTTCCATCAGTGAGTTCTGGCCGCCGCCCACCCCCCAGCGGCAATCCGCAGTCAGGCGCTCGGACGACGCCACGACCCTCTGGCCGCATCGAGGTCTCTGGGGGTGGGCGCTTGGTAACACCGCAGCCACTGAAGTCGAACCCTCAAAAAACCTCCGGCAAAATCCAGCCCAAATCTAGCCCCCTTCCAAAAACCTCCAGCAAAATCCAAAAATCCCCATCAACCCCAGTTCGCAAACCACCTTCGATTGAACCCCGCACGATTGACGTGAAATCGACGCCGGTCTCTGAGCCACCGGCGAATTGGCCCCGCCCACCCTCAACGGAGTGGCGGCCCAAGGAGGTGACGCCCATCATTCGACAGGCGACCGATTTCAAGCAAACTCCAAAAAATGGCGCCATGGTTCGGCCTCCCAACAAGCAAAATCCGCCGCCATTACCTTCAGG
>JBEIRS010000150.1:0-4170 GCA_040375795.1 Methylibium sp. | reverse complement strand
TACCGTGGTTGTGCTAGTCGTCCGGTGACACCTTCTTCTGCCGGCAATTCAACGCGTCCAACCCGGAGTAAGCGCACGTCTGCGGTCAGCCGCCAGGCATTGCCAATTGGGATTTCAGCGCCACCAATCAATTGCAAGGCGACTTTGCTCTTCTTAGACCAAGCGCGCTCTGAACCAGCGTTGATGTCAAAGTCGATCTCCTGAACCCAGCCCAGACCTGCACCAACGTAGGGCGTCCACCCTTCACCCTTGCCTATGAAGCGCCGCAACCCATTCACGAAGATAATGTTAGAAGCAAAATCTCCCTTGCTGGCGAGCGTTGTTCCTGCCCGACTGAGCATCTTCAGGTCGTGCCGGCGCCAGTTCCATTCAAGCTCAGACGCCCATCCATTGCCGTAGCGATATCCGATATCGCCACCCAGGCCCATACCGGTACCGAAGTTTGATTTCAGTCCCAAGCCGAAGCCGGCATTACCAATTTCATCAAAGCTGGTTGAACCTAACTTGCTAGCTTGTGCATAGGCTGTGGCATAAAAGCCATGTGGTTCAGTTTGTGCGATGGATGAACCCGCCATGACCGAAAGGATGGCGGATACGGCGATGATCGAGTAAAAGCTTGGAGTATTGCATGAATGAGGCACCCGAGTTAAGAAAAATTCGGCGCCGAACTGAATCCCCTACTGAAAGTTCAATCATCTCCTCGTCTTGACTCGATATCGGCATCTTGATTAAAAATCAGCCCATGATGATTTGCAAGCACACTGATCAGGTAAGCCATTGCCAAAAAAGGCCAAAAATAGCCCAGCCACTGTGAAGCACCATGAAAACGAATAAACTGACCTTGCTCCCAATCTTGTAAATTTTGAGCAAAATATGGGTTGGCCGGGGCCTGGGTGACCAAAACCAGCAAGGCTGTGATCACCATCAAGCCCAAGGCAGCAGAAATTCGGTGCGAACATAAACTGAATAAAAGTCCAGCCAGCCAAGCTGCCCCAACCGCCCAGCAGACAATCGGGGTCGCCCACACCCAGGCGTGCTCAGGGCCAAAACTTAAAGCCGTTGACAGGCTGGTGGTCAAAATGCCACTGATCACCAACATGGTCATCAAAACGGTGCGGCGCCAACCGGGCTTGGTCACGGGAATGGCCACGCAACAAGGCGCCAAAACCCCAAGCATCACCAAAAGAAATTCACCGCTTGGCGTCAGCCCCTGCCATTTGCTGGGCGCGAACACGGCCATCAAATCAAAATTAGGCAGAAATTCGGCCGCCCAGCTTGCAATCAGATGGTGTAAACGATCCAGCATGCGTCCCATCGCAAACGGAAAAGGCAATGGAAACAATAAACCCAAAGGCCAGATCAGCAATAAAGCCAAACCGACCGAGCTGGGCTGAACAAACCAATCTTCCCTTAACGATTGCCAGCGAGACAGGCCACCCAATTGAACAAGCACAGCACCTAAAACAGCACCCATCAAGGTACCCAGAATATTCAACAAGCAATCCAAATTGGAAGGTACACGCTGTGGCAAAAAATTTTGTAAGAATTCAAGCACCAAGGACAGCATGGCCCCACTGATGATGGCCACAATGAAAGCCAAGTAGGGCCTCCAGGAGTGCCGCACAAAGGCCACAAAAACCAGCAACCCCAGAGGCATATAACCCAGCCAATTTGAAATGAGGTCGAACGCAGTCCAATAGAGAGGCAAAGGCTGGGTCAAAAAAACCAGAAGCTCAAAGCTGCCCACCCGCCAACCTCTAAAGGGGTAAAGACTGGCATAAACCACCACCAAGGCATAAACCAGTGCCAACGGGTAAGCTGAGCTGCGAAAGTGTCGAGCTAAAAAGCGCAGATCAGCTGACTTGGCTTGCGGCGGTTCAGGCATGAGCCACCTAAAATGGTTTAACCACCACCAGAATCACCGTCGCAGCGAACAGCAAAACGGCAATTTCATTAAACCAACGGAACCAAGTTTCGCTTCGGTGGTTTAATTGGTTTTGGAATCGACGCAAGTGAGCTTGACACATATGATGGTAGCCAATCGCCAAAATCACCAACAGTAGCTTGGCGTGCATCCAACCCTGACCCCCGCCCTGCCCTAGTCCATAACCCCACCACAGCCATACACCCAAGCCCAACGCCGGGATCATTAACAAAGTCATGAATCGATAAAGTCTCGACGCCATCAGCAATAATCGATCACGCTCGGCATATGATTCACTTGAAACTGAGCTGAGGTTCACAAAAATACGAGGCAGGTAAAACAATCCGGCAAACCAGCTTGCCACGAAAATAATATGAAGGGCTTTTACCCACAGGTAGCTGTTTGTCATAAGCATCAATGATTAGAAAATGTTAACGCACCCTCAATTTGACCCTATTGCCTTCCACCTCGGGCCCATCTCTGTGCACTGGTATGGAGTGACCTATCTTCTGGCGTTCAGCCTCTTTTTTATTTTGGCACGCCATCGAGTTCATCAGACACATCTGGCTCAACAGGGTTGGAACGATCGTGATATCGAAGACCTTTTGTTTTATGGGGTGCTTGGCGTGATTGTTGGTGGGCGGCTGGGCTTTGTGCTTTTTTACCAGGCCGGTTACTATCTTGACAATCCTCTGGAAATTTTATCTGTCTGGAAGGGCGGCATGTCCTTTCATGGTGGTCTTTTGGGCGTGATTGTGGCCATGGCCTTTTTTGCCAAACAGCGCCATCGGACCCTCCGGGAAGTGACTGATTTGATCGCACCTTGTGTACCTACGGGCTTGGCTGCTGGGCGATTGGGTAATTTTATCAATGGCGAATTATGGGGCCGACTGGCCGATCCAGGCTTGCCTTGGGCAATGGTATTTCCCCAATCTCAAAGCCATCTGCCCCGTCATCCTTCTCAGCTCTATCAATTGGCTCTGGAGGGTTTGGCCCTGTTTATATTGTTATGGCTGTACGCACGCAAACGCCGGGGGCTGGGCCAGGTATCGGGGATGTTTTTGATCGGCTATGGTGTGTTCCGATTTATTGCCGAATATTTCCGTGAGCCCGACCGGGCTCTTGGCGTGTTGTGGCTCGGCTTGAGCATGGGGCAATGGTTGTCTGCCCCGATGGTGATGCTGGGCACGATACTTTGGTGGACGGGGCGTAAAACATCATGAGGCAAGTTTTTTTAGACACAGAAACCACGGGTTTGAACCCTCTCACAGGGGATCGCATTGTCGAAGTCGCGTGTATTGAAATGCTCGGGCGTCGGCTGAGCGAGCGGCATCTTCATTACTACATCAATCCTGAACGCCGCAACAGCGAAGAAGCGCTTCGGGTTCATGGCCTCACAGATGATTTTTTGGCTGATAAACCAGTTTTTTCTCAAGTAGCGACCGAATTGGCTGAATTTCTGCTGGATGCTGAACTCATCATCCACAATGCGCCTTTTGATGTTGGTTTCTTGAACGAAGAATTTCATCGCTGCGGTCTGGGCCCTGTCAGTCGCATGGCACGAAGCATCACTGACAGCTTGATCATGGCTCGTGAGCTATTTCCAGGCAAAGCCAACTCTCTGGATGCGCTGTGCAAGCGACTGGAAGTTGACAACAGCCAACGCCATTTTCATGGCGCCCTCCTAGATGCCCAATTGCTGGCGGAGATTTATGTGCGCATGACGCGCGGTCAAGAAAGCCTGGCCATTGATCTCGGTCATGAAAGCAGCCCCCAGCCTTCTGAACTCAGAAGTATCGAACCAAGCTCTTTTGATTTACCTATTGTGAAAGCAACGCCCCAAGAAATTGAGGCACATGAATGGATACTCAGCGAACTCGACAAAGCCTCCGGCGGAAAAACCCTCTGGCGTCAAATTTCTGATTCTGTGGCATAATTATGGGCTGTTTTGGTTTTTTCCTTGGGCGGTTAACTCAGTGGTAGAGTGCCACCTTCACACGGTGGAAGCCGCAGGTTCGAACCCTGCACCGCCCACCAAGCCAAATTAAACAGCTCAGCAAATTCAGCGAAACCGGCTCCATTCATCATTGATTTTCATGGAGCCTATTTTCCGAAAAAGTGGGTTTTCGAGGTGCCGTTGCTCGCCATTTCCCCACAAGCGGGAGCTGCACTCAACCCTCAGACAAGGCATGGGCCAAACGTTGTGCGCACATCTCGGCGGTGTTTATGTCTTTCGCTTCCACCAT
>JBEIRS010000213.1:0-3084 GCA_040375795.1 Methylibium sp. | reverse complement strand
TCTGATTGAGCACTACTTTGATCTTCCTGAGTACCAATCGGTATTGACTCACGGAATTGAGCCAATTTATCCTTTGTCACCACTGCTTCAAAAGCAGTTACTGGCCCTGGATGTGGGTGGGCGACGCGCCGTGATCGTGCGTGCACTTTTAGGTCATGCAGAAAATGCTGCTCTTGAGCAGCATATTAAATCACTCCGAGGCGCCCTGCGCAGTCGGGGTTACCGAGTCACCCAGGCTTTGCAAGCTCGCCCAAGCGTTTTGGAAGATGTGCAACGCAATAGTGGCCGAGTATCCAGAGAAACACATAAAAGCGAACCCTTAAAACTTTTCGATCGCTGGATTGAGATTGGTATTGGTTCAGATGCTACGGATATTCACATTGATATCCAGGGTAATTTGGCACAGGTTCGAGCCCGCATTGATGGCAGTCTTGAGCCACTGGATGATGGACACGTGGGCCTTTACCCACGCAAAGATGCCCTTGACGCTGTGGCTGCTGGTTATAACAACACGCGTAAAGGAAACAATCACAGTCAATTTGAGGAAGACAAATTTGTTGATTGCATGCTCGACATCAATCTTCCCAATGTTTCAGGACAAATTCGCTATCAAAGTCAAAAGGGGCGCCTTGGGCCCAAAGTAGTGCTTCGAATTCTTCGCAGCGGGGAACAAAACAATATCACTTTTGAAAGTGCAGGATACGCCCAAAGCCACCTGATGCTGCTTCGCGAAGCGGCCCGAAGCCCCAAAGGGATGGTCTTGATTGCAGGAGAAACTGGGTCTGGTAAATCAACTAGCCTGAAGTGTTTTATTGAAACACTGGCTGACCTTGATCGCAAAGCCATTTACACCGTCGAAGATCCCATTGAGTATGAAATTAAAGGGGCTCATCAAATTGAGGTCAAGCGAGTTCTCAATGATGATGCAGAAACTCAGCGGCGTTACGCAGAAGTGATGAGGTCTGTTTTACGGTCTGACCCTGATGGGGTCATGATGGGAGAAATGCGTGACCGGCTTACATCAATGTTTTGCCTGCAAATTGCTGAAACAGGACACCTGGCCATGGGTACGGTTCACGCTCACCTGATCAGCAATATTGTTCCTCGCTTGAGCAATGACCAAATTGGTCTTTCCCGTCAGGCCCTGACAGGGCCTCAGATCATCAATTTATTGATTTATCAGGCACTGGTGTCGACCCTATGCAAAATTTGTGCTGAACCTACAGAAATGGCCATGGCGCGATCAGCCGAAATTGTGGAAATTGTTCAAATTCTAAAGCACAAACTGCAGCTTCCAACCGATCAACTGCGTTGGCAGCGCCCCGGGGGGTGCCTGGCTTGTCGGGGGCGTGGTGTGCAAGGAAAAACGATTGTGGCCGAATTGTTTCAACCTGATCGTCAGTGGCTGATGCTTGTTCGTGACAACGATGACTACGGTGCACTATCGTACTACCGAAGCCTGTCTGATGGCGATTTGCTGAGCAACAACATGACCGGAAAAACAGTCTTTGAGCATGCGCTTTGGAAAGCCCTGCACGGCCTCATTGATGTGCGTTGCTGCGAAGCCTTCGAGTCGCTGCGCCGCTATGAACCCCCGTCTCGCCCCCGCCTTGCTCAATGCCAAGAGAAACACACATGTTGAAACGATGGATACGCTGGATCACGCTCTTTGAGTTTCGTATAAATCGTAGCGAGTTTTATCGTGATTTGAGCGAAATGTTCAAGCGATCAGAATCCATGCTCAGTTTTTTGGAAGGCGAAATTGTCACGGCTCAGCGTACCCAGCAACGATCACGCGCTGCCGCTCTGAGGCAAATTCTCAGGCAGCTGCAATCAGGTCACCATGCAAGTTGTCTGAATCACCTCCTGGAGGGGGTGGTTCCCTCCAGTGACGCCATGCTGCTGCTGGCCATTGAGCGCACTGCTGACAAATCGGCCGCGTTAAATGCTCTGGCTGATGCTGTGGAACAGCAAGCAGCGATCAAGCGCTTGCTGGCTATTTATGCAGCCTTGCCTCTGGTCATGCTGCCGCTATGCTATGGCCTGATCACTCTGTTAAGTAAGGTCATCATGGCAATACAACAGTCTGCCCCTGACTTTATCCAAGAGGAGCTTTGGAAAGGCTTCAATGGCTTGGCTAAAGAAATTGCAGAATTCATGAACCAGCATGGGCTGACTGCCTTTTTTTCATTTGTGCTGCTGATCTTGGCCCTGATTGCATCTTTGCCACGCTGGCGAGGTTTGTTGCGTCTGCGTTTCGAAAGATGGCCTATTTTTAGTCTTTACCGTGATTTTCAAACTGGCCTGTTGCTCACCTCTATAGCGATGCTTTTACAAACAGGCCAGACACTCAAGGGAGCTATTGAAGATCTTTCAGGGACATCATCACGCTGGCTACGTTGGCATTTGCGTCGGGTTCTTGCAGGGCTGGATGACAAACCCAATGCACCCATTGAGGCTTTCGGCAGAGGGCTGCTTTCACCTTATATGCTCGCGCGGGTTGCTACCCTGCATCGATCAGCGCCCACGTTTTCTGATGTTCTGATTGAACTCGGGACTCAGGAAGGTTCTCGTGTTTTAAAGCGGGTCAAGATCTCGGCAATGACTGCCAATGCCGCTATGGTTGCCATTCTTTGTGGCTTGTCAGGTTTCATGGCGATGGCATCCATCACTGTTCCGAGTCGGTTCTCCTCACTCATGGAGCCAAGCTCTCAAATGATGCTTAAAAGCATACATACAGAAAAAATGCGGCAAGTATCCGATAGAAAAAAGCCATGAGACACTCTTTCCAATGTGGTGCAAAGCAAAGAGGCAATGCGCTCATTTGGGCACTGCTTGGCCTTATCATCTCTGGTCTTGGATCTGTGGCTTATGTTCGGCATCAACAATTCGAGTTCAAGGCCCGGACAGGTCAGGCAGAAGCTTCTGTGCTGTCTTCGCTAAGCAAGGCAAGCCATCTTGCTATCAGCGAGCATATGCTGCAAATTCAGCTCGGCAACCCCATCAGCAAAACTGTTGACACAGACACTATCACGATCATTCCAAGCGTGATTTCAGGTGAATCAGTCTGGCACATCAGCATCC
>JBEIRS010000250.1:0-2589 GCA_040375795.1 Methylibium sp. | reverse complement strand
GCCTTGATGGCTTGACTTTTCTGATGGTTTTGCCATTGAACCCACGCCAAATATGAGCCTAAAACAACAATCAAGACGCCCAGAATCAAATGCCCCCAACGGCTCCAAAATATCTGAATTTGTTCGATTTTTTCTTGTTCTTCGAAGTCAAGCTTGGACATAATGAAATTGTGCAATAAAGATGTCAAAAACCAAGGATTATGCTTGGATCAGTAAGCTGGCCCATTGATTGATTTGGTCAAGAGGCAAATCACGCTGGGCTACCGAAGCATCGCGTAAATTTTTGAGGCTGATTTCGCCGCGAGCCGTTTCTTCTTCACCAAATACCAGAGCATAACGTGCCCCGCTTTCGTGGGCACGCTCAAACTGAGTACGCATACGCGCTTGGCCATGGGGGCCTGCGGCGTTCATCAAGACACTGATGCCATGGGCCCGCAAAAATTCCAGCACAGAAATGGCCAAATTGCTCAAACGCTGATGCGCAATGACCGCATAAACCATCGGGGCTGGAGGCGTGGGCAAAAGTTGGGCGGCCTCCAAGAGAAGCAGCATTCTTTCCATGCCCATGCCCCACCCCACCGCCGGGGCTGGTTTGCCACCCAATTGTTCGATGAGGCCATCATATCGCCCGCCCCCACATACAGTCCCCTGGGCACCCAGTCGATCAGTCACCCACTCAAAGACGGTCAGATTGTAATAATCCATGCCGCGAACCAAGCGTGGATTGACCCGATACTCAAGCCCGACCGCATCAAGCGCTGCCGTGACGGCCTGAAAATGAGCCACTGAGGCCTCACTCAAAAAATTCATCAATTGCGGCGCAGATTCAATCACCCGCTGCATGGCTGGGTTTTTGCTATCCAAAATGCGCAGGGGGTTGCTGTATAAGCGGCGCTTGGCGTCATCATCCAGCTGATCTTGATGCGTTTCAAAGTGGGCAATCAAGGCCTGGCGGTGAGCCAACCGCTCGGCAGGCTGGCCCAGGCTGTTGATTTCAAGGCGCAAGTCCTGCCCCTCAGTCAAACCCAACTCACGCCATAGACTGCGACACATCAAAATCAATTCGGCGTCCACATCGGGGCCAGCAAAACCCAAGGCCTCAGCACCCACTTGATGAAACTGGCGATAGCGGCCTTTTTGAGGCCGCTCATGACGAAACATGGGCCCAATGTAGTACAAACGCTTACCGCCATCACGCAGGAAAGACCGTTCATTGACGGCGCGAACAACCCCCGCAGTGTTCTCTGGCCTGAGGGTGAGCCTGTCGCCATTCATTGAATCTTGAAAAGAATACATTTCTTTTTCAACAATGTCCGTGACTTCTCCGAGTGCCCGCGAGAACAATGCGGTGGGCTCAACGATCGGGGTGCGAACATGGGCGTAGGCGTAACAAGCCATCAGCTTGCAAACCTTGCTTTCGAGCCATTCCCAGGCCGCAGAATGAGGCGGAAGAATGTCATTCATTCCTTTGACCGCCTGCAAAGCCGTTTTTTGATTGCTCATAGATTGATTTGAAATTTTGATGTCTCAGGCTGACGTGCCACGAGCGGGTACACGAGGGCCGAATCGGTCTTCGATATATTTTTCTACCAACGCTTGGAACTCGGTGGCAATGGCCTCGCCTCGTAGAGTCAAAACTTTCTCTCCGTCAATGAAAACAGGAGCCGCAGGGGCCTCACCCGTTCCAGGAAGGCTGATGCCAATGTCTGCATGCTTGCTTTCACCAGGCCCATTGACAATGCAGCCCATGACTGCCACCTTGAGCGCCTCAACCCCAGGGTATTGAACCCGCCACAGAGGCATTTGAGCTCGCAAGTAATCATCAATTTGCTTGGCCAACTCCTGAAAAGTGGTGCTGGTGGTTCGGCCACAACCCGGACATGCAGTGACACTGGGGTTAAAGGCGCGCAAGCCTAGGGATTGAAGAATTTCAAGGGCTACAAGCACTTCTTGGGTTCGTGCTTCACCGGGCTGAGGCGTGAGGGAAACACGGATTGTGTCACCAATCCCCTCTTGCAGCAACAATGCCAAGGCGGTGGCAGAAGCCACCGTACCTTTGGTTCCCATGCCAGCTTCTGTCAAGCCAAGATGCACAGCGTGATCACATTGAGAAGCCAACGCCCGGTAGACCGTGACCAGATCTTGAACGCCGGACATTTTGCATGACAGCACAATTTGATCGGGATCAAGACCAATATCAACTGCGTGCCGGGCTGATTCGAGCGCCGATGCGACGATCGCACGATACATGATTTGTCGAGGCTCAAAGGGTTGCGGGAGACGGGCATTGTCATCCATCATGTCAGCCAGCAGTTCTTGGTCAAGGCTGCCCCAATTCACTCCAATACGCACCACCTTGTCAAGTTTGATGGCTGTTTCAATCATTTGGGCAAATTGCTTGTTGCGCTTATCACCCTTGCCGACATTCCCGGGGTTGATGCGATACTTTGAAAGAGCTTCAGCGCAAGCTGGGTGGTCTGCAAGCAAACGATGCCCGTTATAGTGAAAATCACCGACCAAAGGCACCTGAATATTCATTCGATCAAGCTGCTCACGAATATAAGGCACCGCGGCCGCAGCTTCAGGGGT
>JBEIRS010000230.1:0-2875 GCA_040375795.1 Methylibium sp. | reverse complement strand
TGGTACCTCAACGGCACCAATTTGTTTCATGCGTTTCTTGCCTGCTTTTTGCTTTTCGAGCAGTTTGCGTTTGCGACTGATGTCACCACCATAACATTTGGCCAGCACGTTTTTTCGTAGAGCCTTGATGGTTTCACGTGCAATGATATGAGCGCCGATGGCGGCCTGAACCGCGACATCAAACTGTTGTCGGGAAATCAGCTCACGCATCTTCGTCACGACAGCCCGGCTGCGGTACGGGGCTTGACTTCGATGAACTATCAAAGAAAGCGCATCAACCCTGTCACCATTAAGCAAAATATCCACTTTTACCACATCAGCCGCCCGATACTCTTTGAACTCATAGTCCATGGAGGCATAACCGCGAGATACGCTCTTGAGCTTGTCGAAAAAGTCGAGCACAATTTCAGCAAGGGGCATGTCGTAAGTCAGCATCACTTGGCGCCCATGGTAAGCCATATTCATCTGCACGCCACGCTTTTGATTGGCAAGCGTCATGACAGGCCCGACATACTCTTGAGGCATGTAAAGATGCACCGTCACAATGGGCTCTCGAATTTCTTCGATGCGGCCCTGCTCTGGCATCTTGGATGGGTTTTCAACCTTGATGATTTCCCGGTTGGCTAGCTCAACTTCATAAACCACGCTGGGAGCAGTGGTGATAAGGTCTTGATCAAACTCACGCTCCAGGCGCTCCTGGACAATTTCCATGTGCAAAAGGCCTAAAAAACCACAGCGAAAACCAAAACCCAAGGCCTGACTAACCTCTGGTTCATAACGAAGCGAAGAGTCATTGAGCTTGAGTTTTTCGAGGGCATCACGAAGCTGATCGTATTCGCTGGCCTCGGTTGGGTAAAGCCCGGCAAACACCTGGGGCTGAATCTCTTTGAAACCTGGAAGCGCTTGGCTGGCAGGGCCCGCATTGTTGGGAAGCTTTTTCTCGAATGTGAGTGTGTCACCCACTTTGGCGGCGTCCAATTCTTTGATGCCTGCAATCACAAAACCAACCTCCCCCGCACGCAGCGCATCTTTTTGAACAGACTTTGGCGTAAATATGCCCAGTTGCTCGGCAGCATACGCCGCATTACTGGCCATCATCTTGAAACGCTCACCCTTTTTCAGTTCACCGTCCACCACACGAACCAGCATGACCACACCCACATAATTATCAAACCAAGAGTCAATAATCATGGCTCGTAAAGGCCCATGAGCTTGGCCCTTTGGAGGGGGTACTCTCGAAACAATGGCCTCAAGAATGTCCTCTACGCCCAGACCTGTCTTGGCGCTGCAAGGTATCGCATCTGAGGCATCAATTCCAATCACGTCTTCAATTTCTTTCTTAGCCCGGTCTGGGTCAGACTGAGGTAAATCCATTTTATTCAAGACCGGAATCACATCAACACCAAGATCAAGCGCGGTATAACAATTGGCTACAGTTTGAGCTTCGACCCCTTGACTGGCATCGACCACCAGCAAAGCCCCCTCACAAGCCGATAAAGATCGGCTCACTTCATAAGAAAAATCGACATGTCCGGGCGTATCAATCAAATTGAGCTGAGAGGTGTTTCCATCATGCGCGGTGTAATTCAAGGATGCATTATGGGATTTGATGGTAATGCAACGTTCACGCTCGATATCAATAGAATAAAGAACTTTGTCCTCCATTTCACGGTCACTAAGCCCCCCGCAACGCTGAATCAGTAGGTCAGCCAAGGTAGACTTTCCGTGATCGATATGCGCAATAATGGAAAAATTACGAATGTGATTCATACAAAAAAGGGGAATGATCAAGCCACTGTACCAAGAATTTTAGGGCCAGCCACGCGACAGCCGGTCTGATTGAATGTGTCATCGATGACAAATGATTTTTTCAATCAACGGGGATATTGATTGTGGCCAGTGATTTTTAAAGAGTTTGCAAGTTGCTGGCTCTGTAAAATTCAATCATAGCGTTATTCGCGCACAGACAGGAATCTATAAATTGCTTCTCAGTGCGGAAAGAACCCTTTTTTGACGGAGTGATTCTTCAGTGCTCAAGCGCGCCGATCAACCGTTTCTTCGATTTGCGCCTGCACTTTCCGAACACGCTCGAGAGTTATTGAGGTATCCAGCCCTGCTTGAGGAGCAATTTTATGGGCCACTTCGTCAAGACGGTCGGGGTCGGTCATCAACGTATTGGCCAAGACGGAAATTGCACAGGCAGAGGCGTGTTCTGCCTGTGCCGGTAAGTGGAAGTCAGCATTGACCAAGACATGATGGCGAACACTGTGAACGGCCATTGCGGCCAAACCCCAGCTTTCACACAAAGCTGCACCCAATGCATCATGAGAAATGCCATAAGTTTCCAGCTCCATCTTCAGTAAGGCCATATCGTTCCTCTCCTTGCGAAGCAGATCAGGGTAGTTGCTTGGATCATGCCGATAAAAAACTGCTTTGCCACATTCTTCAAACAAGCCTGCTGAATGAAAAACCCAGGGGTCTATGCCCAAGGCTTTTGCAATGCGGCCCATGAGCAAACCCCGTACCGCGGCGCGCTCCCAAATGGGTTCAAGCTCAATAACGGTCGGAAATATCGCCCTCAAGGCGATTTGAAAGGTCAGTGTAGCAACCTCTTGAGTTCCGAGGTAGGTGATGGCTTGATGGACATGAGCAACTCGGCTTGTCACGCCATAAATAGAGGCGTTCACTGCTTTGAGTAACGCAGAGGCCAAAGCCATATCTTGTTCAATCACCGCACTTACGGATTGAAGATTGAGATTTTCCTCTGTCAGCAAGCAAGACAATTCAGCAAGTGACTCAGGCTGAGTTGGAATATCGATATTCAAAGATCGTAAATCACGATGAATGGACATAAAAAACTCATTTTTAAATGGCC
>JBEIRS010000237.1:0-2745 GCA_040375795.1 Methylibium sp. | reverse complement strand
TCTTCCCAAGGTTTTTTTGTTTTTGGTATTGTCGGTTTTGTGTTGTAACACTCATCAGGATTGACTGGGATTTTTTAAAAATTTTTCTTTGAGGGTATCCTCCTATGAATGCTTTGTTGTGGGTATGGGAAAGTCTGATTGCCTTACTGGCTGATGGCCTGTTGAATTTTTCCTGGTGGCAAATTTTGGCTTTTACTCTTTTAGCCACCCACATCACCATTGCGTCGGTGACTATTTTTCTGCATCGATCGCAAGCCCACAGGTCACTCGATCTTCACCCATCCGTCTCCCATTTTTTTCGATTCTGGCTTTGGTTAACCACCGGCATGGTCACCAAAGAATGGGTGGCGATTCACCGAAAACATCATGCCAAATGTGAAACCCAAGATGACCCCCACAGCCCGGTCACGCGTGGCATTAAAACGGTTCTCTTGCGTGGTAGTGAGCTGTATCGGGCGGAGGCCAAAGTTCAAGAAACCTTGCAAAAATATGGTCATCAGACCCCGAACGACTGGATAGAGCGCAACCTTTATTCCCGCTTTAGTTGGCAAGGTGTCGCGCTGATGCTCATTTTGAATCTTTGCTTGTTTGGTGCCATCGGCTTGACGGTCTGGGCCGTTCAAATGCTCTGGATTCCAATCACGGCAGCAGGGGTCATCAATGGCTTGGGGCATTTTTGGGGTTATCGTAACTTTGAGGCTGCTGATGCTTCAACCAATATCTTGCCTTGGGGTATTTTGATTGGTGGCGAAGAACTTCACAACAATCATCACACCTATCCAACCTCAGCCAAACTTTCTGTCAAGCCTTTTGAATTCGATATTGCTTGGCTTTATATTTGTATTTTGCAGGCTTTGGGTTTGGCAAAAGTTCGCAAAACGCCTCCCTTGATGAAACTGGGCGCAGCCAAGGCGGTGCTTGACAATCAAACTTTGCAAGCCATCATTGCACACCGTTATGAAGTCATGGCCAAATATGCCTCTGATTTGCGTGCAGCTTGCTCGAGTGAAATTGAGCGGCTGAAGGCAGAAGGTTCTTGCACTGCCTTGCGATTAACGCAGCTCAAGCTTGCGCATCGCTGGTTACACCGTGATGATGACAAAATCCCGGCCGAGGTTCGGCCCCAGTTGCTTCACGTCATGCAAAGCAGCCCCCATTTGACCAAACTGGTGGTCATGCGCGAGCAACTTCGTCAACTCTGGACTCAAAGCAATGTATCCGCTGAGCAGCTCTTGAATGATTTGCAGGAATGGTGTCGACAAGCCGAAGAAAGCGGTATTGTGGCCTTGCGTGAATTTTCTCTTCAGCTTCGAGCCGTGCGTTTGTCTTGAATGGCCTTGTTCTCCAGTCCCATCCCCCGCCAGATTCATGCCATGCCTGCTTTTCATTTGGCGATCATAGGGGCTGGGCCGGTAGGCTTGGTGCTGGCCCTCTTGGCAGCCGAACGCCTTCCGTATGCACGCATCACCCTCTGGGATGCCCGAGACGCCGAGGCTGATATTTCCAATGATGCTCGTACCCTGGCTTTGTCTTTGGGCAGCATCAACATCTTGCGTCGTTTGCAAGCCTGGCCCACCGATCTGGCCCAAGCCATTGAGGCGGTTCACGTTTCACAAACGACGGCCACACAAGGGCTGGCCTCAACAGCCGAGTTTGTTATTTGGGCAAAGCAAGAAGGGTTGGACATGCTTGGCGCAGTGATTCGCTATGGCCATCTTGTTTCAAGCTTACAAAAACGCTGGTTTGCGCTTGTGCAGCAACAGCCTGAGCGTTTCTTTTCGCGCTTTGGCACGCCCGTCCATCAATTGATGAACCTGCCAAGCAGGGTTCAAGTGCATGGGGCCCAAACCGAATCGTTTGATTGGGCTGTTTTGGCTGAAGGCAGTGTTTTGCGCCCAGAACATGGACCTGTGCTGACGCCTTCGAGTGCGTGCAATCCTCTGCGCTGCCATTATCAACAAACCGCATGGGTCGGGCAGCTTGAACTTGAAAACGCACATCGGGGGGTGGCTTATGAATGTTTTGGAGCAGATGGCCCAGTGGCTGTTTTGCCCCTCAAAGACAGCTCAGAGCGATTGGCTGCTTTGGTTTGGTGCGTCAAGGCCGCCCCAGACCCCATCGCTGCATTGAACGACAGCCAAAGGGTGCAGCAACTTAATCACCTGCTTCACGCCAAAATCGGCCCCATTCGGGCCATGTCCCCACTGAAACATTTCCCACTGGGCTTGATGGCCTATCGCCACCTCACCGAGGGGCGCACGGTGAGAATCGGGAACGCTGCTCAAATGCTGCATCCTGTGGCAGGGCAAGGCCTCAACCTGGGCTTGCGCGATGCCTATGCACTGGTCGATCAGCTACGGCACCAAAGCCCAGATCAGGCATTGAAAGCGTTTGAATGGCAGCGGGTCCCTGATCGATGGGCTTTGCTCGCCACCACTGATTTTTTGGCACGCAGCTTTGCCTGGCAGATACCTGGGGCTCCAACCCTCAGAGGCTTGGGTTTGATGGCCTTGGAACGTCTGCCCCTTTTGAAGTCAGCTTTGGCCAGGCACATGATGTTCGGACGTCGTTGACCATGAGCTACTTTTTATAATGTGGCTTTTGATGCGCGCATCTCCTCGCCAGTGTGGTTCATCAGTGAGTGGTTTTTGAGCCGGCATGATCTCTTTGACCGTTGGCCTCAACAAGCTCCTTTGCATAAAATCGCTGACAACGCGAATGTGCAACTTTGGCAAGGCCACGGGC
>JBEIRS010000107.1:0-5453 GCA_040375795.1 Methylibium sp. | reverse complement strand
CATCGATAACAATCTTTCCTGGGAAAAAAACGCAGCCACTCTCAAGCAACTTCACACCCTGCGTGAGCGCCTTCGTATTCTCGAAAAGAAAACATCATGACCTTGGATATTCATCAAATTCTCAAGAAGCTTCCACACCGCTACCCGATTTTGTTGGTAGATCGAGTGCTATCTATTGAAAAAGGCAAGCATATTTCAGCGCTCAAGAACGTTTCTATCAATGAGCCATTTTTTACTGGGCACTTCCCGCAGCGCCCGGTGATGCCTGGGGTTTTGATGTTGGAAGCTCTTGCGCAGACCGCGGCCATTTTGGCATTTGAATCTCACGACATGCTGCCAGATGAGAAAAATATTTACTACTTTGTCGGCATTGATGGTGCGCGCTTTAAGCGCCCTGTTGAGCCCGGCGATCAGCTTCGACTTGAGGTGAGCCTTGATCGGATGAAAGCAGGCATCTTCAAATTTAAAAGCGAGGCTTTGGTGGGGCAAGAGTTGGCTGTTCAGGCCGAACTCATGTGCACCATGCGCCAAGTCGACTAAGGAACCTGCATGGGGCATGACTGTCCGATTTTATTTACTTGAACACACCTTATGGCACAAATTCATCCAACCGCTGTGATTGAGCCCGGCGCCGAGCTCGCAAGCAGCGTGACTGTGGGGCCTTATACGGTGATTCGCTCCAAGGTTCGCATCGCCGAGGGAACCACCATCGGGCCGCATTGTGTTATTGAAGGTCATACCACGATTGGCCGAGACAATCGCATTTTTCAGTTTGCCTCTTTGGGGGCCATCCCCCAAGATAAAAAATACACTGGAGAGCCTTCTCAGCTCATCATTGGTGACCGCAATACTATTCGTGAGTTTTGTACTTTCAATATTGGCACGGCCCAGGGGGGAGGGGTGACCCGTTTGGGTGATGATAACTGGATGATGGCCTACACTCACTTGGCTCATGACTGTCAGGTGGGTCACAAAACAATCTTTGCCAACAATGCACAAATTGCCGGTCATGTTCATGTTGGAGACTGGGCCATTTTGGGGGCCTACACGGCTGTTCATCAATTTGTCAAAATTGGGGCTCACGCCATCACCGGGATGGGCACCATTTTGTTACAGGATGTGCCGCCTTTTTCAATGGTATCAGGCAACCCTGCCCAGATGCACGCCATCAATGTGGAGGGGCTGACGCGCCGTGGTTTTTCTGGCGAGCGTGTGGCGGTGATCAAGCAAATGCACCGTGCCTTATACCGTCAGGGCCTTACCCTGGAAGATGCTTGTATTGCGATTGCTGGCCTGGGAGGCCAGCATCCTGATGCAAAGGCTGATGTTGATCAGATGCTGAGTTTTTTGAAGCAGGCTGGGCGTGGCATTGCCCGATAAAGATCTTGCTTGTTTTTCAAATCCCATGTCTTCCTTTAAAAAAAATCCTTTTTTGACCATGGTCGCAGGCGAAGCCTCAGGCGATCTTTTGGCCAGCTTATTGCTTGGGGGGCTTCAAACTCGCTGGCCAGGTCTGCGTACAGCAGGGATTGGCGGGCCACGAATGCTTGAGCAAGGCTTTGAATGTTGGTGGCCACATCATAAATTGGCGGTTCGAGGCTATGTGGAAGTTTTGCGGCACTATCGAGAAATTGTCGGTATTCGAAGCCAATTGTTTAAAAGATTACTTTCTGAAAAACCCTGCGCTTTTATTGGTGTGGACGCCCCTGATTTTAATCTTCAACTCGAAGCCCGGCTCAAAGCCCATGGCATTAAAACCATTCACTTTATCAGCCCCTCTATCTGGGCGTGGCGTGGCGAGCGGATTGAAACGGTTCGTCGTGCGGTTGACCATGTATTGTGTGTCTTTCCCTTTGAACCTTCTTTGTATGAACAAGCCGGCATTCCAGCAAGCTATGTGGGGCACCCTCTCGCAGATGCCATTCCTCAAGAAGTTTCACAAGAACAAATTCGTGCTCAACTGAGTTTGAACCCTTCCGATGAAATTGTGGCGATTTTGCCTGGCAGTCGACGATCTGAAATTCAATACATTGCGCCTCGAATGCTTCAGGCTGCGTCGCTGATGAAGGCTCGGCGCCCGGCGCTTAAATTCATTTTGCCGGTTTCCAGTGGCCTGCGCTCTATGATCGAGCCTTTGTTGCCTCGTTATGCGGGCTTGGCTGGCATTCAGTTATTGGAGGGCCAATCCCATGCGGCTCTTGCGGCTTGTGATGTCACTTTGGTGGCCAGTGGAACCGCCACACTGGAGGCGGCTTTATTCAAGCGCCCGATGGTGATTGCCTACGCCATGAATGGCTTGAGTTGGCAAATCATGCGTAGAAAACGCTATCAACCTTGGGTGGGCCTGCCGAATATTTTGCTTCGTGATTTCGTGGTTCCTGAATTTCTCCAAAATCAAGCCAGCCCTCTCAATCTTGCTGAAGCCACCCTGGCTTGGCTGGATGATCTTCCTCGCACAAAAGCTTTACGGCAACGTTTTGATTCTTTACACCATCTTTTGCGTCGTCAAACCGCCGTCGCTGCCACCCATGCCATTGAAAAAATTCTCAACCATGGAAGTCCTTGATGGGCACTCAGAGGTTTTTGGCTTGATTGCTGGAGTTGACGAGGCAGGTCGGGGCCCGCTGGCTGGGCCCGTGGTGGCTGCGGCCGTTATCCTTGATCCGATTCAGCCCATTGAGGGCCTGAATGATTCCAAAAAGCTCAGTGCCCGTGCCCGTGAGCACCTGTTTCACGAAATTTGCACAAAAGCCCTGTGCTTTTGTATTGCTGAAGCCAGTGTTCATGAAATTGATCAACTCAATATTCTTCAAGCCACCATGCTGGCCATGAAGCGAGCTGTTGAGGGCCTGTGCTTTACGCCTGTGAAGGTGCTGATCGATGGCAACCGTCTTCCACAGATTCATCTCCCTGCCGAAGCCATTGTCAAGGGAGACGCCAAAGTGACGGTCATTTCGGCAGCGTCTATTTTGGCGAAAGTTCATCGTGATCGGCTCTGTGATGATCTCCATCGAGATTATCCTGAGTATGGTTTCAAGGCCCATAAAGGTTACCCGACGGTGCACCATATTGAGGCTCTTCGACGCTATGGGGTTTGTGTGCACCATCGTCGCTCTTTTGCGCCGGTTCGTGAGGTTCTCAGTGCCTGAATCACAAGAAGTCAAATACATCCGTTCGCATGATAATTCGTTTCTGATTGATCTGCGCAAGCAAATCAAGAATCCAGCGCTCTACCGTCAAACGGGCCGGCTCTGGCTGGAGGGTGAGCATCTTTGTCAGGTGGCGGCATCCCGGGGCCTCAGGATCACTCATGCTTTGATCTCTGAACCTGGCTGGGAGCAACCTGATTTACGCGCTCTGGTGTGTCGCGCAGGCACCGTGCTTGTGCTGAGTGATTCTTTGATGGCCAAATTGAGCAGCCTCGAGTCACCTGCGCCTGTGGGTTTTGTGGTTTGTGTCCCCGTACAGCACCACTTGGATGATACGATGGCGACAATCATCCTAGATCGGCTGCAAGACCCAGGTAATGTTGGAACCATTCTTCGTACGGCTGCCGCCTTTGGATTTCAACAGATCATGGCCATCAAGGGAACCGTCGCCCTTTGGTCGCCCAAGGTGCTTCGCGCCGGTATGGGGGCCCATTTCAATTTGCGCCTGCTGGAATGGCTTGACCCAGAAAGCTTGCAGGGTTTGAATGTGCCAATTTTGCTCAGCAGCCCTCACGCCACCGAAACCCTCCATCACGTTTCCATCCCATGGCCTTGCGCCTGGGTGATCGGGCATGAAGGGCAGGGCGTGGCTGACAATCTTGCGCGATATGCACAACACCAGCTTCGTATTCCTCAGCCAGGTGGAGAAGAGTCTCTCAATGCCGCAATTGCCGCTTCTATTTGCTTCTACGAGACAGTTCGGTCTCGTATTTGACTATTTACATTGACTCCGAATGAGATCCTGAGCCTGTTTGGTTTCGGCTTGGCGAGCTTCATCCTCCAGGATTTCTGTTTCGCCCTTGCTATTGACACGCCCTACTCGAATACCGCTTTCAAGGGTTCGAAGTTTGGTGCGTGCATTTTCACAATTGATTGCTTTCAGGGCAGCAATTTGCGCTTCTTGCTTTTGTTTTTCCTCGGCGGCTTGACGTTCAGCCTCTTTGCGGGCGGCCTG
Organism: Methylibium sp.; assembly: GCA_040375795.1. GTDB lineage: Bacteria > Pseudomonadota > Gammaproteobacteria > Burkholderiales > Burkholderiaceae_C > CANHBY01. The sequence goes on along the minus strand of JBEIRS010000107.1, from coordinate 1,289 downwards.
AAGCTTGGGGTCGATGAGGGGGGGGGCAGGCTTGGTTTCTGTATGGGGTTGAGTCGGATTGGATGGCACACTGACAGGACTGGAGGCAGAAGAAAGTGCTTGTGCTCGGGGGCTGCGGATCACATCGCTTGGGCGAATATGGGGAGGGGGAGGGGTGTCACTGTAGGTGATCTGGTTGTTCTGCGTGTGGTCTCGCCACGCCCATTGGGCATGAGCGACGACAGGCCAAGCCATGGATGCCATGACAGCACAAAAAGAAACAATGGAGGTCAGACGAGGAAAAGTAAACCTCAAAGAGTGAATTTGCTTCATTTTAAGTCAATCCCAATACTTGGTATCTGGTTGCATCAGTTTTGCTGCTCTTGGTGCTGACGCAGACTGATGCACAAAGTGATAATGATCAAATATTGTCAAGGTAGGTTCTGAGTTTATCTGAACGGCTTGGGTGCTTGAGTTTACGAATTGCTTTGGCCTCGATTTGGCGAATTCGCTCACGGGTGACATCAAATTGTTTGCCGACTTCCTCCAGGGTGTGGTCTGTTGACATTTCAATTCCGAAACGCATTCTTAGGACTTTGGCTTCACGAGGGGTGAGACTGTCGAGAATATCTTTGACAACATCACGCAGTCCGGCTTGCATGGCCGCCTCAATGGGCGCGGTATTGTGAGTGTCTTCGATGAAATCACCAAGATGAGAGTCGTCATCATCACCGATGGGGGTTTCCATGGAGATCGGCTCTTTAGCAATCTTCATGATCTTGCGGATTTTGTCTTCAGGGATTTCCATTTTGGCAGCCAGTGCTGGAGCGTCAGGTTCATAACCAAACTCTTGCAAATGTTGGCGACTGATGCGGTTCATCTTGTTGATGGTTTCGATCATGTGCACTGGAATGCGGATGGTGCGAGCCTGGTCGGCGATTGAGCGGGTGATGGCCTGACGGATCCACCAAGTGGCATAGGTTGAAAATTTGTAACCCCGACGGTACTCAAATTTATCCACCGCTTTCATCAGCCCAATATTGCCCTCTTGGATGAGGTCAAGGAATTGGAGACCACGGTTGGTGTATTTTTTTGCAATCGAGATCACGAGGCGAAGATTGGCCTCGATCATTTCTTTTTTGGCATCACGCGAGGCTTTTTCGCCTTCATTCATGCGCTTATTGATGGCTTTGAGGTCTTCCAGGGGAACAACTGCGCGGGCTTGCTGATCAATCAGCTTCTTTTGCAATTCTTGGATGGCAGGTAGATTGCGACCAAGCACAGCGCTGTAAGGCTTGCCTGCGGTGGCT
>JBEIRS010000288.1:0-2087 GCA_040375795.1 Methylibium sp. | reverse complement strand
ATTCAACGGATGTATTTGACTCTTATGCTTTGAACAAGGACCCCAGTGGGAAATTTCAGTTCAGACAGTCGTATTCAGCTACGTGGTCTAAGGCCTACACGGGGGACAAAAAGTTTTATGACGAATGGGTGGTGGTTGTGGTGACAAAGAAGCCCTATAAGTGGCTATCTTCATATGACTTAGATCAATTTAAAGAAAAGCTCAGAGAGTTACCCAACGATGAGCGAAGAATCAAGAGGCTGGGATACCAGTTGTCCAAATGATCTTTGGCGATTTAATCCTTAAAAAAACAACTGTCTTAATTGCCTTAGCCGTCGTCATGGCAGGATGCGCAACACGCTATGTTGACAGGGATGTGGAGAAGGTAGAGGCATCCGACTCTATTGGCGATGTCGTGGTTTATAAAAGTTCTGAGGAATTTACCAACAACCCGCCCGTGTGTCTGGGTGTCCTGCCGTTAAAAGCGTCTCAAAAAGCGTTTGAGCCAACGCAGGACCTGCGTAAAGCTATCCATGCTTATCTTGCGCCTACTGGTATTTTGCTGGTTCCACTTCAAAAAATTGACTCGAATATCAAAGCTGAAAGCGAAACTGTCAATTTAAAACATGTATCTTCTGCCGTCGGGTGCGACACCTTGTTGTCGGGTGAAATCTTTGACCGGCAATCTCGTTTCTGGGGTGTTTATTCTGAGGTCAAGATAGCTGCCCACATCCGAATCACCAGAGTCAGTACTGGCGCAGTTATTTGGAGGGGTAAGCACACAGCAGTTGTCAGAGATGGTGGCATGCCCTTGAATCCCTTGAGCATCATTGGGGGAACTATTTCGGCTGGAATGAATCTCAGGGACGAACAAATTACCCGCACCACCCATGATTTAGCCAGAAGACTGGTTAATGCCATTCCAAATCTCAAGTATGTAGAGAGCGACAGTGATGTTGCGCAAAAACCGGTCGTCATTCCTACAAATAAATCTCAATCAGTTCACGCCTACCTGACCAGTATTGAAAACTATGCCCCCCCAGAGTTGCTGACTGAACTCCGCAATGCCCTGGCTTCTGAGCAATGGAGGGATCCAGGTGACAGGGTCGTTATCTCCGAATTTTTATTAAAAAAGGATCCAAAGAATACAGACGCCATGTTTGCTAATGCCACTGCCAAGCTTGATTTGAGTGAACCAGATGCCGCTTTATCACTGTCCTCACGCATGTTGACGATGGAGAAAAATAATCCTGAATTCTTATTTTTAAGAGGCAGGGCCTTGTTACAGTTAAACAGGCCTGCAGAATCAACAGAGCCTTTTTTGAAAGCTGTAGGAGTTGATAGAACTAAGGCAATTTATCCTACTGCGCTGGGGCTGGCTTACAACCAAATAGGTAACCACGAACTTGCCTTGGCGGCCCTCAATCTGTCTCTGCAAATTGAACCAGACAGGCCGTATGCCTTACTTCAACAGGGTGTAGCATTTGTGGGTATTGGGGATGAGTCATCTGCCGCCTCAGCCTTACGAAAATGTATGGTTTTGAGTATCATTGCCAACGACCAAAGAACCGCCGCCAGAGCCTTGACTTTATTTAAAGCCATGGGCCTTACCGAACAAATGTCAGCAGAAGAATTATCAGCTTTCGAGTCCAAAATTGACAGCCTTCTAAAAAGCCAATAACCAAGGAAAAATGATGAAGTTAAATAAAACAAATGTGTGTTTGGGTGCCGTTTTGATTTTTTTAGGTGCCTGTGCAGCGCCCAAACCTGGCACGCCTGAGTTTGTTCAAAAGAAAGAAGAAGACCAACACAAAGCCAGCACGCAAGCTGTTGAGCAAACCATCTCAAAAGCCCCTGTTTGGTATACCCAACCTCCCGTCGATCTCAACTCAATTTATCAAACGGCTTCTGAAAGTTCCCCAGATTTGCAAAGATCCATGGACAAAGCTGTGATGGCAGCAAAAAGCCAATTGGCCAGCAAATTGGGTGACCGGACATCCCAAAAAATAAGAGACTTTGCGACTGAAACAGGCGCCATCAATGACGAGCAGATTGTGCGAGTGATTGAAACTACCCGTATCAGCATTGCAAACGACATCAATGTTGCT
>JBEIRS010000086.1:0-6169 GCA_040375795.1 Methylibium sp. | reverse complement strand
TGGTCTGAGGTGAGGGCTTTCTCATTGACCTGCAAAATTTGACCATTGATACGAATCAATACCGGTGTATTGGCAGACAAATATACATCAGAGGCATTTTTGTCTGCCATGAGCTGAAGCACGCGCTCCATGTTGCCAAATTGCATGAAATCACCTTCGCCAGATTTCTCAGAATACAGAGAATCATGCCGGGTGACTTGGCTGTGCAAACCATGGATATGACAAACAAATGCGGATTAAATATCAATTTCTTAATAAATCATTGATACTTGTCTTGGCACGAGTTTGCGCATCAACCCGCTTGACAATGACTGCGCAATAAAGATTGTGCGAATGATCATTGGCTGGCAGGCTTCCGCTGACCACCACCGAACCCGCCGGCACGCGACCATAGGTGATTTCGCCTGTGGTGCGATCGTAGATTTTTGTGCTTTGGCCAATGAACACGCCCATCGAAATGACTGAATTTTCTTCAACAATCACACCCTCGACAATTTCAGAGCGGGCACCAATAAAACAGTGATCTTCTATGATGGTGGGGTTGGCTTGCATCGGCTCTAATACACCGCCAATGCCCACACCGCCAGAAAGATGCACATTTTTGCCAATTTGGGCACAAGAGCCTACCGCGGCCCAGGTATCCACCATGCTGCCTTCATCAATGTAGGCGCCAATGTTGACATAACTGGGCATGAGCACCACATTCTTGGCAATGAAGCTGCCACGACGGGCGACGGCGGGGGGAACAACACGCACTCCGCTGGCGCGTATTTCAGCGTCGGTGACATTGGAAAATTTGGTAGGTACCTTGTCAAAAAAGGTCAAATCACCTGCACGCATCAACACATTGTCAGACAGGCGAAAACTCAGTAGCACCGCTTTTTTGACCCATTGATTGACAAGCCAATCGCCCACGCCTTGGCGTTCTGCCACACGGATGCGTCCGGTGTTGAGTTCATTGAGAACGTGTTCAATGGCTTCGCGCAACTCAGCATCTGAAGGATTGAGCTGGGCTCGGTTTTCCCAGGCGATGTCGATGACCGATTGAAGATGTTGGTTCATGATGAAAGTCAAGAGTTTGAAACACAGTTCATCTGGATGGATGGGGTGTTGATGAAAGCATGGCTGATGACAAGCGACTCATGAGGCTTCAAGCCCACGCACAAATGCGCAAATCCGCTCGGCGGCTTCGAGGCAGGCTTGGGGTTCTGCCACCAAAGCCAGGCGGATGCGCCCCACCCCTGGGTTGATGCCATGAGCTTGTCGAGCCAGCAAGCTGCCGGGCAATACCGTGACATTGTATTGAACCAGTAATTGTTGGGCAAAACGGATATCGTCCATGTCCGGGGCAATATGTGAAACACCTGCCCACAAATAAAAACCTGCATCGGGCAGCTTAACATCCAGCACCTCGGCCAGGAGGGGGGTGATTTGCTCAAACTTACGCCGATACTGGGCACGGTTTTCGATGACATGATTTTCATCATTCCAGGCCGCGATACTGGCTTGTTGAACCACTGGGCTCATTGCACAGCCATGGTAGGTTCGATAGAGCAAAAATTGCGCCAAAATATCCGCGTCTCCAGCAACAAAGCCAGAGCGTAAACCGGGCACATTCGACCGTTTTGAGAGGCTGGTCAATACCACCAGGTTTTTGAAGCCTGTTCGGCCCAGGGCTTGAGCTGCTTGCAAGGCCCCCAGAGGGGGGTGATCGCGGAAGTAAATTTCAGAGTAACACTCGTCAGAAGCCACCACGAAGTGATGTTCATCACTGAGTTCAAAAAGGTGTTTCCAGTCTTCGAGGGACATGACTGCGCCAGTTGGGTTGCCTGGCGAGCACACGAACAACAATTGGGTCCGAGCCCAGACTTCTTGGGGTACTTGCTCCCAACGGGGGCCAAAATTACGCGCTGGGTCACTGTTTGCAAATGCGGTTTGAGCACCTGCCAGCAAGGCCGCACCTTCGTAAATTTGATAAAATGGATTGGGGCAAACCACTGTGGCACGGGCCCCCCGTGAGTTTTGTCCATCAATCACCGCTTGTGTCAGGGAAAACAGAGCCTCCCGGGAGCCATTCACAGGGAGAACCTGTGTGGCCGGGTCGAGTTCTACTTGATAACGACGTTGAAGCCAGCCAGTAAACGCTTGCCGTAGGGCAGGTTCGCCGGCCGTGCTGGGGTAGCTTGCCAAGCCGCCGGAGTGTCGGTTGAGCTCTTGCCGAATAAAATCTGGCGTAGGGTGTCTAGGCTCGCCAATCCCTAAGCTGATGTGTGGCAAATGAGGATTGGCCGTCAGCCCTTGAGTGAGAGTCCGCCAGCGTTCAAAAGGGTAGGGCTGAAGCTTTTGAAGCAAAGAGTTCATTGATCGCCCCGTCAATCAAAAAGTGAAGCCTTGAGCCAGGCTGGAGGCCGAAGAAGCGGCCCCAGGGAGTTGGATCAGGGGCAGGGGTTTCCATCCTTTTTGACGATGCTCCACAATTACATGGGTATGAATTCCACCTCGTACATACCAGCGTGCCGTGATGCGCAGGAAACGTGGCTGGGCGGCTTGAACCAAGTCATCCAGGATGGTGTTGGTGACTTTTTCATGGAAGGCCCCTTCGTTGCGGTAACTCCAGAAGTACATTTTGAGACTTTTGAGTTCAATGCAATGCTTGTCGGCGATCATCTCAAGGGTAAAGTGAGCAAAATCAGGTTGCCCTGTCAGGGGGCAGTGACACGTAAACTCGGGCACCTGAAACTGAATAAGGTAGTCTCGCTCAGGGGCTGGGTTTGGAAACACGTGCAGTTCTTTGCTGGGCATGCTCGGCGGGGTGCTGGGGGCGGGCCGCTGTGCCGGCCGGGTTGATCGAGAAGAAGATTTGGAGATGGATGAAGCCATATTCAGAAAGCAAAAAACCGTTACCGGACACGCTGGGGTTGATGAAATGGAGCCTACAGCCTCATGATCCAGAGAGCCTGCGCTTCAGGCAAACCAGAGAATGGTATCATCGAATGGTTTCATCCTCTGTTTTTTAGGGTAATTTTCAATTAAAAATCAATCACTTGAATGAAATTATGCCCCTTGATTCATGTGAGCAAATCGATGTATTTGAGCGTGATGCTCGACCCATGATTGACCAAGAATCAGTGAGATGACAATTTCTCATCAACTCCGAACCCAGATACTTTTTTCAAAAAACTTAAATACCCGTCGTCGCAGCCCCCCAGAAAATCATCAAAGCAGGGCTCGGGTTAAGAAAAATAAACCTTTCTTGCGCTGCTTAGACGGGGCCTAAAACCCACTTTTTCCATGACGCGTTCACTGCTTTGAGCCTATGCGCCTGAACTCTATCAAGCTGTCGGGTTTTAAATCTTTCGCTGAGCCCACACATTTTCAGCTGCCCGGGCAATTGGTCGGTGTGGTCGGGCCCAATGGCTGCGGAAAGTCTAACATCATGGATGCAGTTCGCTGGGTGTTGGGTGAAAGCAAAGCCAGTGAGCTGCGTGGCGAGTCTATGCAGGACGTGATTTTTAATGGTTCTGGCGAGAGAAAGCCGGCTAGCCGGGCCAGCGTTGAACTGGTTTTTGGCAATGAAGACGCCCGTGCCAGGGGACCATGGAACCGCTTCAGTGAGATTGCTGTCAAGCGGGTACTCACCCGTGACGGCAGCAGCAATTATTACATCAATCATCAGCTCGTGCGTCGGCGTGATGTGCAAGACGTTTTTCTAGGCACTGGTTTGGGTCCTCGAGCTTATGCCATCATTGGGCAAGGGACCATCAGCCGGATCATCGAAAGCCGTCCCGAAGACTTGCGCCTCTTCCTTGAAGAGGCTGCCGGGGTCTCTAAGTACAAAGAGCGGCGTCGTGAAACCGAAAACCGTCTGAAAGTCACCCGCCAAAACCTTGGCCGTGTCGAAGATATTTTGCGTGAACTCCATGGCAACCTTGATCGGCTTGAGCAACAAGCCAAGGTGGCAAGCCAATATCGCTGCTTGCAAGAGCAAGGCACCCTCAAGCTGCACCAGTTATGGTTTCTTAAATACCGTGACGCCACTCAAGAACAAGCACGTCTTGATGCCGAGGTTCGCGAGGCCACGTTACAGATCGAATCACGCACCGCAGATCTACGGCAGGGGGAAGCTGAATTAGAAACTTTACGCCAAGCTCATTATGAGGCCGGCGATGCCTTGCACCGCGCCCAAGGTGCGATGGCCGAGGCTGCCCTTGAAGTCAGTCGTCTGGAAGAGCGGATTCGCTACATGAATCAGGGCCGCGAAAAGCTCAAGCAGCGCCTGGCAGAAATTGATTCACAACGATCTGATTGGCTTGGACGTCAAACTCGTGCCAGTCAAGAGATTGAGGTGCTGGCAGGCCAAATTGACGCAGCCAGTGCAAAATCAACCCTATTGCAATCACAGCTTGAGGAGCAATCTGATCGTCTTCCAGGGCTTGAGGCTGATTGGCGTCAGACCCAGGCACGCGCTCAAGAGCAGCGGGCCTTGGTGGCTCAAGTGCAGCAACAAATTCAGGTGCTTGCGGCAGAAAGGCGCAGCACAGAGGAGCAAATGCGCCAGCTTGGGGTTCGTCGTGACCGCCTTCATTCTGAGCAAAAACTGCTGCCTGCCCTCGACACCTCACGCCTCTCTGATTTGCAGCAGCAATTGGCTTTGGCTCAAGAGTCTTATCATTTGAGCGAAGCCCGTTTGCATGAATTGACTGAACAATGGCCCCATCTGGATGACTCGCGTCGTCGGCAGCAAGAATCTGTCCACCTTGAAATGAGCAAGCAAGCTGAATTAAGTGCCCACCTAGAGGCCTTGCAGGCATTGCAAGACAAGCTTCAAACCAAAGGACGTCTTCAACCTTGGCTGGCACAACAGGGTTTGGATGGTTTGGCCGCTCTCTGGACACAATTGAAGGTCGAACCTGGCTGGGAATCTGCCCTAGAGTCTGTGCTGCGTGAGCGGCTTGGGGCCCTTGAGGTGGGGCGGCTTGAATCTCTTGAGGCCTTTGCCTTCCATGCCCCTCCTGCCAAATTGGCTTTTTACACATCGGCGGTGCTGCCAGGGCCTTCCCAAAGCCCCTCTCACAGTTTGACAGCCCTGATCGATTATTTGCGTCTTGGTGATGCAGGGCTAAAGTCGGTGCTGACAGACTGGCTGATGGGTGTTTATACTTGCCTTGACTTATCTGAGGCGCTGGCGGCCCGCAGTAAGCTGGCGCTTGGGGAAATCATCGTGACTCCAGAGGGGCATCTTGTCAGTCCAGGGTCAGTCACCTTTTATGCTCCTGATTCAGAGCAGGCTGGTTTGTTAGCCCGCGCCCAAGAGATTGAACATCTTCAGCGTCAGTTGCGTGCTCAACATCTGATGGCAGAAGAATCACGCAGCGCGCTGCTGCGGCTTGAAGCGGTTTGCACTGAAGCATCCACCCGCTTGGCAGCTTTGCGGCGTCAAGTTTCTGAACAGCAAGGACACGTGCATCGTCTACAAGTAGAGCTTGTAAGCTTTACTCAGCAGCTTGAGCAAACCAGGCAGCGCCAGGGGCACTTGAGCGAAGAACTGTCTGAAATCGATGCTCAACTTGAAGCCTTGGCTGAGCGCTGCGCCATCAGTGAAGCTCGTTTTGAGAGTCTCGATATCGAGCTCGCAAACGGCCAAGAGCGACAGATCCAACTCGAAGATGACGTGGTTCAGTCCGAGCGCCATTGGGTTCAATTTCGTGAGCAATTGCGCGCCTTAGAGCGCCAAGCCCAAGAAGCTGAATTTGCCGGCCGCTCCTTGCAGGCTCGGGGCGCAGAGCTTCAGCGTACCGTTGACACCGCAGGCGAGCAAATGGCCGCACTTCAGCAGTCTTTGCTTCAGCTTGAAGCAGAGCAACATAGCCTGACGGAGTCCGTGGATCAAAATCGTCTTGATGAAGCTCTCGCCCATCGATTTGATTGTGAGGCGCGTTTGGCTGCCAAGCGCAGTGAATACGATGACCTCAGTTTGCGTATGCGTAAAGCAGAAGAGCGTCGCATGATTCATGAGCAGAGTTTGCAACCCCTGCGTGACCGCCTGACCCAAGTGCAGCTCGAAGCCCAGGCAGCGCACCTGCTCGAGCCAGATCGGGCCCTTGCCTTCCTCGTTGGGCACACAGCCGCCATAGTCGGACGGCGACGCGCAGTTGTACTTAGCCTTGCC
>JBEIRS010000343.1:0-1502 GCA_040375795.1 Methylibium sp. | reverse complement strand
CCTCAGTGCTTTTCATCGCCTGTGCCGTACGGAGGGGATCATTCCGGCGTTGGAGTCGTCTCATGCGGTGGCTCAAGCGATCAAAATGGCCCCTGCGATGCGCCCTGACCAATCCCTTTTAGTCAATCTTTCAGGCCGTGGTGACAAAGACATCGGCACGGTCGCAGATTTGTCGAATGCAGAATTCTTCTGCCGCCCTTCGTGCCAAGGCCAGGCGATCAAAGGAGGTCCTGCGCCCATGCTCATGCCCTCAGTGACAGGCAAAATACCATCATGAGTCGTATTTCTTCCACTTTTGCTCGCCTGTTGGCCTCGGGCCGTCGAGCCTTGATCCCCTATATTGCCGCAGGTGACCCAGATCTGGGTATGAGTGTCGAGATCATGCGTGCCATGGCTGATGCAGGGGCCGACATCATTGAACTCGGAATTCCTTTTTCTGATCCCATGGCCGATGGGCCGGTGATTCAGCGTGCGGCAGAAAGGGCGCTGGGGCAAGGCGTCGGTCTGGCTGAAGTTTTAGGCATTGTGGTCAATTTTCGGCGCACGCATCCCCAGACTCCTGTGGTTTTGATGGGGTATGCCAACCCCATTGAACGCTACGGTTCTTCACAATTTGTTACACACGCCAAAGCTGCCGGAGTTGATGGCGTGTTGGTGGTGGACTACCCTCCTGAAGAGTGCAAAGAATTTGCGCTATTACTGCGCGCCGAGGGTTTGGATCCTATTTTTCTATTGGCTCCGACTTCGAGCGATGCGCGCATGGAGCAATTGGCCCCGATCGCCAGCGGCTACGTATATTATGTCTCTTTGAGGGGGGTCACAGGTGCAGCGCACCTTGATATCTCTGCGGTGGCCGACATGGTTCCTCGAATCAAGCGCCATATTCGCGTTCCGGTCGGAGTTGGTTTTGGCATTCGCGATGCCCAAACCGCTCAGGCTGTGGCTCGCGTCTCTGACGCGGTTGTGATTGGGTCGGCATTGGTGCAGTATCTTGAGCAACAACCTCGGGCTGAGATGCCCCACGCTGCCGCTCGTTTCATCGCCGAGATTCGGCACGCCCTGGATGCTTGAGCTGCTCACGCTGGACTATTCCAGCATCAGCCATACAGCCCGCCTGGGCCAGTTCACGGCTCTTTTTAGCTTGAAAGAATTATCATGAGTTGGCTTGAAAAATTGCTGCCTCCAAAAATGCAGCAGAATGATCGCTCTGACCGTCGCACTGTTCCTGAGGGCTTGTGGCTGAAATGTCCTTCTTGTGAAACAGTTCTTTATAAAACTGACCTTGAGCAAAACGTCAACGTCTGCCCCAAGTGCGGCCACCATCATCGTATCAGTGCGCGCGCCCGGTTGGATGCTTTTCTGGATCCAGAGGGTCGTTTTGAAATTGGCCAGGAAGTTTTGCCCTTGGATGCTCTGAAGTTTAAAGACAGTAAAAAATACCCAGAGCGTCTCAAAGAAGCCATGGAAAACACCGGCGAGACCGATGCCTTGGTGGTGATGGG
>JBEIRS010000083.1:0-6204 GCA_040375795.1 Methylibium sp. | reverse complement strand
GGCGGCCTTGGCAGCCTCGGCTGCGCATCCTGTGATCGTTTTAAATTCTCTTGATGCCACCATCAGTGTGATTGACCCCGTCACTTTACGTGAAATCAAGCGGGTTCCAACAGGTAAAGAGCCCCATCATCTTTATTTGGCCCCCAATGAAAAGATCCTGCTTGTTGCCAACGCACTGGGAGACTCTTTGACAATGATGGACCCGGCAACGGGCGACGTGCTTCGCACCCTCACGGGCATACCCGACCCCTACCACCTTCGCCTGTCGCCTGACATGAAATACTTGGTGACAGCAGCCAACCGGCTGAATCATATTTCGATTTATCGCTGGCAACCTTCGAATCTGGCCGAGCCGGTTCAGCTGCTTGGTCGAATCCCGGCGTCTCAAACACCCAGCCATCTGGCGATTGACAGCAAAAGCAAAGTTTTGTTTGCTTCTCTCCAAGACAGCAATCAACTTATTTCGATTGAACTGGCCACCCAGAAACCTCGCTGGACAATTCCGGTCGGGAAAATGCCCGCAGACGTTTTTTTAACAGCCGATGACCGCTACTTGCTGGTTGCCCTGACTGGTGACCGCTATGTTGAGGTGTACGATGTTTCACAAGCCCAGCCAGTGGTGGTGAGGCGTCTTTTGACAGGGGATGGCGCGCATGCATTCAGAGCGGTCGGAGACAAGCGGCATGTGTTGGTCAGCAACCGGGCCGCCAACACCATCAGCCGAATTGATCTTCAAACCATGTCTGTGGTTGACCATTATCCGGCCCCTGGGGGCCCGGACTGCATGGACGTGCTCTCCGATGGTAAAACCATTCTCGTCACGTCGCGCTGGGCACGTAAACTGACTTTGATCGACATGGAAAAAAAACAAAAGACTCAACAGGTGCCCGTCGGCCGCTCACCTCATGGAGTCTGGACGCTTGATCATGCTCCGCGTCAATAAATTGCAGCGGCTGTCCTGCCAACTGCTGAGCTTTTTTGTGCTTTGGCACGTTTGCGCACTGCGTCCGGTTTGGGCGAATTGTGTTCAACCCATTTACCTCACTTTCGACACTGGTCACATGGGTGTTGCACCCCTTGTGGCTGAGGTATTGAACCGTCAAAAAGTCAAGGCCACCTTCTTTTTGGCGAATGAAAAAACCCTTTCTGGGGGCAGCAGCCTCGATGATCAATGGGCGTCCTGGTGGCGTGAACGTGCCTTGGAAGGCCATGCTTTTGGCTCGCATACCTATGATCATGCCTATTGGATGGGCGATACTCCCCGAGGGTTTCGTATCAAAACCAGCCAAGGCCCTCAAAGTGGCCAAACTCAGGAGTGGTCCGTAGAGCGCTACTGTGCTGAACTGGATCGTTCTGGACAGCGTTTCAAAACCATGACAGGCCATTCGATGGCCCGTATTTTTCGAGCCCCGGGTGGCAAGGTCTCGTCGGCACTTTTGCGCGCTGCAACCACTTGTGGTTACCAACATGTTCCCTGGGCTGCTGCGGGTTTTCTCGGTGACGAGCTTTCCAGTGATCGTTACCCCAATGACAAGCTCCTACGGCAAGCCCTGCGCGATATTCGCCCCGGTGACATTCTTTTGGCGCACTTGGGTATTTGGTCTCGCCAAGACCCTTGGGCACCAGCGGTTCTGGAGCCCTTGATTGAAGGGCTGCGAGCCAAAGGCTATTGTTTTGCCACCCTGCGCCAGCACCCTCAATACACCACAGCTTTTCATGATTGACCGTTTCCAGTTATTTATCACAGAAGCCTTCGCCTGGGCTCAGGAGCGCCTTTTTGAATTGGTGGTTCAGCCGATGCTTTTTCAACTGGGCTTTGGCAACCTCCTTGAGTTGGCATTCGATGCCACTGGCTGGCTCCTGATTGGCCTGATTCAACTCCTGATCATGAGCACCCTGTTGCACGCCCTGGAGCGTTGGCGCCCGGTTGAGCCCATCACTGATCAGTGTGCTGTTCGAGTCGATGTCATTTATACCCTGATTCATCGCCTTGGCTTGTTTCGTGTGATTCTCTTTTTCAGTACCGGCCCCTTGTGGGATGCCCTGTTTGGTCAATTACGCCTTTGGGGAATGCCTTCTTGGCACCTCGACCAGGTGATAGCCCCCTGGTGGCCAGGCGTCAGCGATACGCCCTGGGCGGCATTTTTCGCTTACCTTTTTGTTTTAGACTTGGTGCACTATGGAATTCACCGAGGGCAGCATCACTTCAATGGATGGTGGGATCTTCACTCTTTACACCATAGTCAGCGGCAAATGACCCTCTGGAGCGACAACCGAAATCATCTCCTCGATGACCTGATCACCGACAGCATCATCGTGGTGGTTTTACGCCTGATCGGTGTTCCACCAGGGCAATTTTTAGCCATGGTCGCCTTGACTTTATTGCTCGAAAGCCTCTCACACGCGAATGTCAGGCTTTGGTTTGGTCCCGTGTTGGAACGCTGCGTGGTCAGCCCACGCTACCATCGGCGCCATCACAGCATGGGCGCAGGGCATGAATCTCGGGGCCATGGCACCTTGGGAGGATGCAATTTTGCCGTGCTGTTTCCGCTCTGGGATATTTTGTTTCGCACGGCAGATTTTACCGCCCGAACCGAACCCACAGGCATTCGAGATCAACTTCCCCATGAAGGAGGGCGGGATTACGGCCAAGATTTTTGGTCTCAACAATGGCTGGGCTTCAAGCGTCTATGGGGGCAGGCTTGAGCCATTCAAAATTTTTTAAACGGTCAACATCACCAGAATATCAAAAAAAACAAATGACCCCGAACGAGCCTTTTTTTCCTGTCACGCCGTCACCCCGTGAACACACACTCCTGCTTGTGGATGGGTCGAGTTACCTCTACAGAGCTTTTCATGCCCTGCCCGACTTGCGCAGCTCAGAGGGGTTTCCTACAGGAGCCATTCACGGCATGGTGGCCATGATCAAACGCCTGCAAGAGCAATTTCAGGCCAGCCACGCAGCCTGTATTTTTGATGCCAAGGGGCCGACCTTTCGTGATGAGTGGTACCCAGACTATAAAGCCCACCGCAGACCCATGCCTGACGCATTGGCGCAGCAAATTGAACCGATCCATGAAGTGATCAAGCTCTTGGGTTGGCCTGTGTTGATGGTGCCTGGCATTGAAGCCGATGACGCCATCGGCACGCTGGCCCGCATGGCCACGCAGACAGGGCACAAAGTCATTATTTCGACAGGCGATAAAGACTTGGCACAACTGGTCAACCCCCAAGTCACCCTGATCAACACCATGAACAATGACATGCTGGACGAGGCCGGAGTCTTGGCCAAGTTTGGTGTCATGCCTGAAAAAATAATCGACTACCTGACCTTGATGGGAGATACGGTGGACAATGTTCCAGGTGTTGAAAAGGTGGGGCCCAAAACTGCCGCTAAATGGATCGGCGAGTACGGATCACTCGAAGGAGTGATCGCCGCCGCAGCTCACATCAAAGGGGTGGCAGGAGAAAACCTGCGCCAAGCCCTGCATTGGCTGCCCCAAGCTCGCCGCTTGATCACGATAAAAACCGATTGTGATCTTGCTGAGCACTTAAAAGGCTGGCCTGCGATTGACGCGCTGGTTTTTCAAGAGCCGCATCGGGCCGGTTTGCTGGCTTTTTACACACGATTCAACTTCAAAACATGGGCCCGTGAGCTACAGGCCCAAGCAAGCCAGACGGCATCACTCTTTGCCCCTCAAGAACCTGGGGCAGGCCGCCCGGCAAACACCTTGACCGGGACGGCCACGCCCTTGCCCCCTGCACTGCACCACGTTGATTACGAGACCATTCTCACGCCTCAAGCCCTGCAACACTGGCTGACAAAAATTCGTGCTGCTCCCTTGTGCGCTCTCGATACCGAAACCGACTCTCTGGATGCCATGCAGGCCAATTTGGTCGGTATTTCCTTCAGTGTCACGCCGGGCGAAGGGGCTTACATCCCCTTGCGACACAACTACACTGGCGCCCCTGAGCAACTGGCTCTTGACGACGTGCTAGAAAGCCTGCGTCCTTGGCTGGAAGACCCTTCTGCGGCCAAGGTCGGCCAAAATATCAAGTATGACCTGCATGTGTTTGAAAATGCAGGCATTCGGGTTCAAGGTTATGTCCATGACACCATGTTGCAAAGCTATGTGCTTGAGGCTCACAAACCACATGGCTTACAAAGCCTGGCCGATCGACACCTTAGCCGACAAGGCCTGAGCTATGAAGAGCTTTGCGGCAAGGGTGCGCATCAAATTCCCTTCTCGCAGGTTCCCATTTCGCGTGCAGCACATTACGCCAGCGAAGACAGCGACATGACCCTGCATGTCCATGAGGTTTTGATGCCTCGCTTACAGGCCGAGCCTCGCCTTTATCGCCTCTATTCTGACATAGAAATCCCTGTGGCCCAGGTGCTGCAAAGCATGGAACGCAGCGGAGTCTTGATCGACACCGCCCTGTTGGCCCGCCAAAGCCAAGATCTTGGCGAGCGCCTGCTTATTTTGGAGCAAGAGGCCCACGCTTTGGCGGGCCAGGTTTTTAATTTGGGATCCCCGAAACAGATCGGAGACATTCTTTTTCATCAGCAAAAGCTGCCCATCATCAAAAAAACGGCCACGGGCGCCCCAAGTACCGATGAAGAGGTGCTTGAAAAACTGGCCCTGAATTACCCGATTGCGGCCAAGCTATTGGCCTATCGAAGCCTCGCCAAGCTCAAAAGCACCTACACCGACAAACTGCCTCACATGATCAACCCGCACACCAAGCGGGTTCATACCACCTACGAACAGGCCATTGCCGTCACGGGACGATTGTCAAGCAATGAGCCCAACCTGCAAAACATCCCCATACGCACCCCCGAGGGACGACGCATACGAGAGGCCTTCATTGCTCCGCCTGGGAAGCAATTACTGAGTGCCGACTACTCCCAGATTGAGCTACGCATCATGGCCCACCTCAGTGAAGACGCTCACTTGCTCACGGCCTTTGCCCAAGGGCACGACGTGCATCGGGCAACTGCCGCCGAAATTTTTGGCGTGACTCCAGAAGACGTCACCAGTGAACAACGCCGCTACGCCAAGGTCATCAACTTTGGCCTGATCTACGGCATGAGCGCCTTTGGTCTGGCATCAAAGCTTGGTATTGAACGCCATGCAGCCAACCACTACATCGATCGTTATTTCAACCGTTACCCGGGCGTAAAAAACTACATGGACCGAACCCGTGCACAAGCCAAAGCCCAAGGCTATGTGGAAACCATCCTTGGTCGACGACTCTGGCTGCCTGAAATCAACAGCCCCAATGGCCCCAGGCGCAGCGCTGCCGAACGCGCCGCCATCAATGCCCCCATGCAAGGCACCGCCGCCGACCTCATCAAACTGGCCATGATCAAAATACAGAAAGAAATCAACACACTTCGGCTTCAGAGCCGCCTTGTGATGCAGGTGCATGATGAACTGGTTTTAGAGGTTCCCCAAGCAGAACTCGAATGGGGCCGCCACGAAATCCCACGCCTGACGGCCAGTGTGGCTGACTTAAAAATTCCCTTGATTGCCGATCTCGGAGAAGGATCGCACTGGGAGGAGGCACATTAAGCAGCAACGGCACAAATTTTATAGCGGCCAAGACTTCTCGCCGCATGACCATTGGGCACATCGAAAACCCCTTTTTTGAAAAATACTCTCCATTAAAATGCATGACTTACGGGGCCATTTTCGCTGACAACGTGCATGATTTTCACTCTCAAGACATCGAAAAATTTTCGCAATGCAGAATGAAGTAGGTGTTTTTCGTCAGCCTTATAAAATTGAAATTTTGGTTTTTTTAAGAAGATTAAACAGAATAATTAATTGTTATTCCAGCGCATCCATTTACAGGAAAATCATTTAAGGTTCTAAATTACATGCTTGGGTGGCCTGCGAGACCGCCAAGCACCGATAAATACCAGCAAGGCTGGAATAAAAATCAAAGCCCAAATCACTTTTTCGAGGTTTTCTTGCACCACCGGCATATTGCCAAACCAATAACCTGCCAATACAAAGCCAACCACCCAAATCACGGCTCCGAGCACATTAAACAAAATAAAACGTGAGCGTCGCATTTGAGCTACGCCCGCCACGAAGGGAGCGAAAGTGCGAAGAAAAGGAAGAAAACGGGCCAAAATAATCGTGACACCCCCGTAGCGATCATAAAAAGCATGAGCTGCATTGAAGGCATCTTTAT
>JBEIRS010000058.1:0-7037 GCA_040375795.1 Methylibium sp. | reverse complement strand
GTTGAATTCAGCTTGAGGCCATTGTTTCATCAGAGCGCCCAGATCCAGGACATCAGCAAAACGAATATGACGACCGTCCGGGCGGGGGTGCACGGTAATACCATGGGCCCCAGCGTTGAGTGCATTGGTGGCGGCTAGAGTCACGCTGGGAATGCCAAGTGCACGTGTATTGCGCAGCAAAGCCACTTTATTGATATTGACCGATAACGCCGTCACCTGACGAGGGGCTGACAGACCCACACTGACGAGGGGGTTCATGGTGTGATTTGACGTTCCAAGGCTTGCATATCTAACATGATCTGGCGCGTTCGAAAGTGACTAAAGCCTAGATGATAATGAATCATATTGCGCAAAGCTGATTTAAGTGGCGAAGGCGCCAAAGCACACGTTTGAACGATTGCATCAAAGTTGCCAATCAACAAAGCCGAGTGTAACCCCGTCAGCACAGCACCCGGCAGCGCCCCATGATCTTCAAACGTAGACGCGATCAGGCTGACACCCATGTCGGCTGAAAGCCCATAAAGTAGAAGCGGCTCAACAGGTTTTTGTGTGGCTGTACACAGGCTCAACTCTGGCAGAACTCCCAGAGTTTGC
This sequence comes from Methylibium sp., assembly GCA_040375795.1. GTDB lineage: Bacteria > Pseudomonadota > Gammaproteobacteria > Burkholderiales > Burkholderiaceae_C > CANHBY01. The sequence goes on along the minus strand of JBEIRS010000058.1, from coordinate 6,443 downwards.
AACACACAGAGCTCGAAGGCCCTCAAGATGGCAGGAACATCAGTCTCTGCAGCATTGGCCAAGGTATACAAGGCACTTTGATACATATCAAACAAGCACGGCTGGGGCTCTTGATGTATCAAAAACTTCATGAGCAGTTCATTCAAATAGAACCCACTGAAAAGCCCGGCCCCACGCAAAATACTGGCTCCACCCACCCACTCGGCGCTGCGCAGGGTATGAATAAGCGCAGCGTCATGGTTGACTTGACTTGATCGACGGGTCATGGCCACCTGAATTTTCTGAAAAGGAAGCAAGACCGATCGCCACTGAGAATAGGGGCGTTTGGCACCCTTGGCTAAAGCGCTCAAACGACCTGTCTCCCGGGTAAATAAATCAAGAACCAAACTTGATTCACTCCAGTGGTAACGATGCAAAACAAAAGCCAAAGAGGGCCTTAAAGGCCCGGAAGGTGTTTTTGCAGAACACTTGTCGGCTTGAATATCACTGACGATCATTTGCCGAGTTTAGTGCATGATGCCAAACTGATACTCGCCGACAAGGCTCATGTCTGGTTTCATCAAAATCGATCAGCTTCCAAAGCTTCACGAACTGAAGCCACATGGCGCCTGGATACAACCAACCACTCATCAATGCCAGACACATGAACCGCCCAGCACTCGTCGGGCACATTGTCACCGTCAGCGGGCATCAAACGACGATCAAGCCTACGCACTGCACTTCGCGCGACCAGGGCATTGCGATGAATACGAATAAAACGAGAACCCAACCGCTGCTCAAGATCACTAAGTGATTCATCCAGAAGATGGCTTCGATCAAGGGTTCGGAGGGTGACATATTTCATTTCGGCTTTGAAATACAGCACCTGTGACACTGGAATGCGTTGAACCCGGCCCCGTTCTGACACCAGCACATGCGGCTCGTTCAGAGCCGCATTTTGTGCCGAACGACGTTGTAGGACCTTCAGCAAAGCCGCTTGGAGGCGATCCAGGCGAACCGGTTTGGTCAAATAATCTACGGCATCAAGCTCAAAAGCCTGAATGGCATGCTCAGGATGTGCCGTGACAAAAATCACCCAAGGTGGCCGCTCAAGCTGTTTCAAACTGGCAGCCAGCTGCGTGCCATCCACCCCTGGCATGGCCACGTCAAGCAATAACAGATCGACAGCCTGATGGGCCAGAAAAGATTGAGCTTGAACCGCATCAGAAGCTTCACCCACCACCCAAACGGGGGTCTCTGGGGAATTTTCCAGCAAGGATCGCATACGCAGCCGAGCCAAAGCTTCATCATCAACAAGCAAGACCCTCAAGGGAGCCTGACGATGGAGTAAAACGGAAGTCACAACGGTACCTCCATACGCACACAATATTCAGTTGGCTGGCGTTTGACCTCAAAATGAGCCGCCACATCATGCATCAAGTGCAATCTTTCACGCACATTACGTAAAGCGATTCCATGCCCAGGCCGAGAGGGCGAAGCCACTGAATTGCTAATGATGATCCGGGCCATGCCTCTCCGTACTGAAGTTTGAATATAAACCATACCCCCCTGAGGGCAAGGCTCAACCCCATGGCGAACCGCATTTTCCACCAAGGGCTGCAATAATAAAGGCGGTAGTTTGGCCGAATTGGCTGCTGGGTTCAGATCCCATCGAATTTTAAGACGGTCACCAAAGCGAATTTGCTCAATATCAAGGTAGCGACGAGCCAGGTCAAGCTCTTCAGCCAAGGTCACTGATACGCGCTGATCATCAAGGGTGTGCCGAAACAGTTCGGCCAAATGCTCCAAGACCTGTTCAGCTCGAACAGGGTCGATGCGGACTAAACACAAGGCGGTATTGAGGGTGTTGAATAAAAAATGTGGCCGGATACAGGCCTGCAATTGAAACAACCGGGCTGCATCCAGCGCCGGTCGAAGACCCCCGGCACGCATGTGCAGCCAGACCGCCAATGCCCACCCAAATGCTGCCCCAGCCCATAAGGATGGCCATAGCGGCTGGGGCGCCAACATTTCGAGGCGACTGAATTGCCCTGCGCCCCATGCCAAGCCGGCACTGAAGGCACCGAGTGTTCCGGCGGTCAATAGCTGACCCCAAGGAGGCAAGCGGACAAGCCAATTTTTCAATTGGCAAGACAGTATCAGCCAAAACAAAAGAGCTGGCAAAACAATGGCTGTACAGGCTGCCATTTGAACAAACCAGGTGAAAGGTTCTCTGGCCACAAACGTCAAACTCAAACCGACAATCGCTTCAATTCCCAGCACAGCACGCAGCACCACACCAATATGGCAGACATTGAACGTTTCCTGCCATTGAGCCTGAGCCTCATGCCGACCGTGCTCAAGGGGAGAGGTCAACATCGAAATTGGCGCTGAATTCAAAGGGTCAGGAGAAGGCATTCAAAGAGAGAGCAAGCAGATGATTGATAAAATCGCATGAATTTTGTTTTGACTGCGGCCCACGATGCAAGCCTGATCGTCGTGTTTCACTCTTGATGAAAGCTATCAATGTCATGCATTGGGGGTCGTGGCCAAGCACAAAGGACAGCCATACTGGATGCTATCGCGAAGACTGACAACCTTATCATGGCACCAAAAGCGCGATTTGATCTTCCAGATCGCGTGAAACACTACACTAGTATCTCGTTTCATCGATCTGCGTCAGCATCAAGAGCGCCCGGGGCGCAAGGCCCCTCAAATGCACCAAGACTTATGAAACGAGACACCAAGTGCTCACTGCGATCATTTTTCACCTTTTGGTTTGAGGCCATTCTCTGATGTCCAACCCCCTAGACAATAAATCCCTGGCCTGGTCGGCTTTGTTTTCAGAACCCATGAGTGATCTGGTTCAGCGTTACACGGCCAGCGTATTTTTCGATCAACGGCTCTGGAAAGCCGACATCACCGGCAGCTTGGCTCATGCCGATATGCTGGCAGCACAGGGCATCATCAGCCAGCAAGACTGGATTGATATTCAACGTGGCCTGGCTCAAATTCAGTCTGAAATTGAGGAAGGGAAATTTGAGTGGAAACTTGAACTCGAAGACGTCCATTTGAACATTGAAGCCCGGCTTACTCAATTGGTCGGAGATGCCGGCAAAAGGCTGCATACAGGCCGGTCTCGAAACGACCAAGTAGCCACGGATGTCAGGCTTTGGCTGCGTGATGAAATCAAAACCCTCGTGACCTTGCTCACCGATTTGCAGCGTGCCCTTCTGCGCGTGGCAGAGAATCACGCCGATGTCATCATGCCCGGCTTGACCCATCTGCAAGTGGCCCAGCCAGTCAGCTTTGGCCACCATCTGCTGGCTTATGTAGAAATGTTTTGCCGTGATGCGCAGCGGCTCACTGAGGTTTTTGAACGAACCAATCAATTGCCCTTGGGTGCCGCGGCCCTGGCTGGCACCAGTTACCCCCTTGACCGCGAACGGGTGGCCCGCACCCTGGGCATGAATGGCGTCTGCTGCAACAGCCTTGACGCCGTCAGCGACCGTGACTTTGCCATTGAATTCACCGCCGCCGCCAGCCTGTGTATGGTTCACTTTTCTCGTTTGAGCGAAGAACTTGTACTCTGGATGAGCCCTCTTTTTGCATTTATTGAACTGCCTGATCGGTTTTGTACCGGCTCTAGCATCATGCCTCAGAAAAAAAACCCCGATGTGCCCGAATTGGCTCGCGGCAAAACCGGCAGAATGATTGGCCATTGGGTGAGCCTGATGACTCTGATGAAAGGGCAGCCCCTGGCTTATAACAAAGACAATCAGGAGGACAAGGAACCTTTGTTTGATGCTGTTGACACTCTCAAAGACACCTTGCGTATTTTCTGTGAGTTGGTATCTGGCATCACCGTCAAGGCCAAGGCCATGGAACATGCAGCCCGTAAGGGTTACGCCACAGCCACTGACCTGGCAGATTACCTCGTCAAAAAAGGGCTTCCTTTTCGTGATGCGCACGAGATTGTTGCCCATGCCGTCAAAGTGGCCCTGCCACAAGGCCTGGATCTGAGCGAATTACCGCTTTCAACCCTGCAAGGTTTTCATCCTGATATCGGCGATGATGTTTTTGATGTTTTGACCTTGCAAGGCGCTTTGCAAGCCCGCCGTACTCAAGGCGGTACCGCCCCCGAAGAAGTGCGGCGACAAATTGCTCGCCATTGGGCCCGTTTGGGCTGAAAGCTCTCGTCCCCGCTAAAATTTCCTGATTCTAAGGAGCATTCATGAAACCCATCGTTGGCAGCATCGTGGCATTGATCACCCCCATGCAAGAAAACGGCAACATCGACTACCCGGCGCTGCGCCGCCTGATTGACTGGCACATCGACGAAGGCACCAACGCCATCGGTGTGGTGGGCACCACCGGAGAATCTCCGACAGTTTCGGTTGAAGAACACTGTGAAATCATTCGTGTGGCCGTTGAACATGCCAACAAGCGGGTGCCTATCATGGCGGGCACCGGGGGCAATTCAACCCGTGAGGCCATTGAACTGACTCGCTTTGCCAAACAGGTTGGCGCCGACTGCACCTTGTCGGTGGTGCCTTACTACAACAAGCCCTCCCAAGAGGGTATTTATCAGCATTTCAAGGCCATCACCGAGGCTGTGGATATTCCCACCATGCTTTATAACGTGCCAGGCCGCACGGTGGCTGATATGCTGCCCGAAACCGCCCTGCGCTGCGCCTTGTTGCCGGGGGTGATGGGTATCAAAGAGGCCACCGGCCATATTGAACGCGCGGCCTGGCTTATTAAACACGCCCCTCCAGGTTTTTCAATTTACTCAGGTGATGACAGCACCGCTGTGGCCTTGATGCTTCTTGGCGGGCACGGCAACGTCAGCGTGACTGCCAATGTGGCCCCGAGGCTGATGCAGCAGCTTTGTGCTGCCGCCATCAATGGTCAAGCTCACGAGGCCACTGCGTTGCATATGCGTTTACTCAGCCTTCATAAAACCCTGTTCATAGAACCCAGCCCTGCGCCCACAAAGTGGGCTCTCGCTCAACTTGGGCTTTGTCGCGCCACCTTGCGTTTGCCAATCACACCCCTGACACCTGCAGGTCAAGTGGCTATCGAAAGTGCGATGCGCGAGGCTGATTTATGGCCCGCCATATCCGCTTCACGTTGAGCTTGATTGGCTTATTTATTGCTCATGCCAACAGCCCTTCAGTCCACGCGACTCCATAGTCAGTGATGAATCCAATCAATTTTTGGAGATTTTGATTTTGAAGCCCCCCTCCTGTCACGCCCCCCGATTCAACCTCTTTGCCGCCGGGGTCTTGATGATCACAGCCCTCACCGGCTGCTCGTCGATCAGTGAGTTCATGGCCGGTGACAAAGTTGATTACCGTAGTGCCAGCAACCAAACTCAAGGCCTCGACATTCCCCCTGACCTCACTCAACTGAACCGCAATCAAAGCCTCACCAGCGCAACCATTTCGGCTTCGTCGATGTTGCAGGCCAACCACCCCAGCCCAGCCATGGTTGCGACCCCGGTCCTGGCCACTTCCTCAGGCAACGCATCCTTGCGTATTGAGCGTCTCGGAGACCAACGCTGGTTAAGCACGTCCTTGAGTGCTGATCAAGTTTGGCCCATGCTGCTTGAATTCTGGAAAGAACGTGGGTTCAATATTGAATCAGAGCAAGCCAATCTCGGTGTGATCGAAACCGAATGGGCGGAAAATCGCGCCAAACTCCCCCAGGATTTTCTTCGTCAAAGCCTTGGTAAAATCCTTGATGGGCTTTATTCCACCGGTGAGCGTGACAAGTTTCGCACCCGTATCGAACGCACGCCTTCGGGAGGCAGTGAAATTTTTATCAGCCACCGTGGCATGGTCGAGGTTTATACCAACAGCCGCTCAGAAAGCACCACATGGCAAGCCCGTCCAAATGACCCCCAGCTTGAAGCGATATTTCTTCAGCGGCTCATGATCAAGCTTGGCTCCCCCGAAAAAACCGCTCAAATCGCCGTCGCCAATACTCCCGCCCCAGCAGCAAAATCAAGCGTGGTGCTTGATCAACAGGGAAACGCTGTACTACAAATTAATGAAATTTTTGACCGCGCATGGCGTCAGGTGGGGCTCTCCCTGGATCGATCTGGCTTCACCGTGGAAGACCGTGACCGCGCCAAGGGCCTGTATTTTGTGCGCTATGTCGATCCTCAAGAGATCAACAAAGAGCAACCAGGCCTATTGAGCAAATTATTTTCCAAAAACACAGGGCCAGCCCTTGAAAAATACCGGGTTCAGGTTCAATCACTTGGCACATCAAGCCGCGTGACTGTACAAACTGATCAAGGCGCTGAAGCTACTCAGGAAAGCGCAAAACGAATTTTGAACCTGTTGGCCACTGATTTAAAGTAGTCGGCATTCGTGCCCTGAAAACATTGGATTTACAGGAGGCAACAACCTTGGAATACAATGGGCCTTGGATCATTCTTATGATCAGGTGCTTTT